>WLTJ01000080.1 GCA_009705435.1 Actinomycetota bacterium
GCGAAGTGACTCATCAACTCAGCGAACTCTCGGGCGACATTGACACTCTCGGACAGCGAACCACGGAGATTGCCGTCACGGTGACTGAACTTCCACAACAGATCGAAGCACTACATACTGATCAAAGTCGGCTTGCCGCCGAACAGGTTCGTTACCAAATCGCGTTTCTTGAAGACCTCACTGAGGTTGTTGACATGATCAGCAAAAAAATCTGAATCGCCAGAACTATTGCCCCAACAATGTCAGTGCCCGACTGATGAGGGCCTGCGCCTCGTCAACCTTGCTCTGGTAGGTACCCAAGTCACCGTCGCGCAGCGCCACATCGGCTTCGTCAAAAAGAACTTCCGCTGCTTCCAATAACGCCACTGGATCATCAGATGTCGGATCTGTTTCAGGATCAGTACCAGGGTCAGTACCGGGATCGGTTCCGGGATCAGTACCAGGATCGGTACCTGGATCGGAACCCGAATCGCCAACGACTTCACCTAAATCAACTTTTGACCTCGGGAAAAGGCGATTAACGGCCTCGGTCAGAGTGTCACCAATGACGGCTTCACCGTTGTACCAAGCCAAAACTCGACGAACGAAAACCTGCTTTGAACCCGAATCATCTGGCCGCACATAGAGCGGTTGGACCCACACCAATCCTTTGCCGATGGGCACCACTTGCAACTGTCCAAGGATGACTCGTGAACCGCGTTGATCAAGCAAGGTAATCACTGGAGAGATATTCGGATTACTACTCAACTCGGCTGAAACTGTGGCTGGACCCGACGGAAGTACCCCGCTGTATTTGTAGACCGTCAACTGTCCGTAGGTCTCTGGATCACTTGAGACAACCATGAGTGCACGTAGTTCTTTTCGCGTGTCATCTGATGAAAAAGGAACGAATGGACGGATCAGCGAAAATGACGCAGGCACTTTTGAACCAACGGAATCCGGCGTGTGAAAGAGCGTGTAGTACGGCTCAAAGCGGGCCACATTTGCGTCAGCCACATCACCAGTGTTGGCCTCTGAGTTGATATCACCAATCGCCGTAGCATCACCTGCGGTTACGGCAACTTCTGGTTCACGTTGAGCGGCTTGAGCGACGCTCCATGCCGAGTCACGGTTGAAGAACTGATCAGTGTCCGTGAACTGATAACGACCGTACAAATTGGTCTGTACTCGAAAGAGATCCTCCGGATAGCGAAAGTGCGCACGCAAGGCGTCGGGGACTTTGTCTCCGGAAGTAAACAAACCTGGGAAAGATGCCGACCAAGCGTTGACGATCGGATCTTGTGAATCAACAACATACAAAGTGACCGAACCGTCATAAGCATCGACGACGGCCTTGACGCTGTTGCGGACGTAGTTAAAGCTGTGCTTGAGTCCCGAACCGTAAGTCAGATTGTCAGTATTGGCCTGCTGCGCGTAGGGATAGCGCGACGTAGTGGTAAAGGCATCTATGACCCACAGCACCTTGCCATCAACGACCACGGGGTACGGGTCAGCATCAAGTTTGAGGAACGGAGCAACCTTTGAAACTCTGTCGCTCACATCGCGCACGTTGATCAGGCGTGACTCATCGGTCACCAAACTTGAGCCCAGCAAGTTGAACTCTCCGAAGTGAACCGCAAAAGACAACTTCTTCAAAGTTGAGTCGAGAGTAATTCCACCCGTGCCCTGATATTTTTCAGCGGTCGTATTTGGACATGCCTGCTCAACTTGTTTGGTATTGACAATCGCGTAGCCAGGCTGATACGTGCCGACATACAACTGAGGCCGTTCAGTAGCAATTTCTTCGTAGATGGGACGGCCATCAGAGGTGATCTGAGAAGCGCTGGCAGCAACAACTCCACACCCATGCGTATAGATCAAATGACGTGATACCCAAGTTTTATTGGGTATTCCATCAGGATTCAATTCTCGAGCGGCAACCATTGTCTGCTGTGATCGTCCAGCGATGTCATAGCGGTCAACATCCAAATCGTTAATGGCGTAGAAAGCAAATAACCCCTGATCTAACGAATAGCGATCTCTCATTTCAGAGACATCTAATAGTCGCGTATCTGACAACGGCGTTGGGTCCTGCGCTACTTCAGCATCAGTCACTTCTCCGGCAGGCAAATCAACGACGGCAACTTTGTCAATCCCCATCGCTGCTTGAGTAGCAATGATATTTCTGCCGATGTAAGGCCGTTCACGGGTCGTGACGTTTGGTTGCACCACGAAACGTTGAATGACCGCTGGATAAATGGCACCTGCAACGATGGCCACAACCGCCCACAGTGCCATTGACAGCAACGGCAAACGCCAACCACCCCACTTAATTCCCGCCAAGAACAATGCCGCCACCAACAGGCTGACCATGATCAACAAGTTGATTGCTGGTAACTGAGCCTTGACATCGGTGAATGTCGCGCCTTGCACCACACCACGACTTGACACCGTCAGTTCAAATCTCTGCAACCAATAATCCGCTGCCTTAATCGCCGCCAAGATGGCGAAAAGAACACTCAAATGAATCCGCGCACCTCTGGCAATTCGTTCGCTGGTTGTCTGAAGTCGGATTGAACCATTCAGGAAGTGCATGACCGCAGTCATCAGAGTCACCGCAACGAGAGCTGCAAAAGCCCAGTCCACAACGAAAGTCAAAAATGGAAGTCGGAAAACATAAAAACCGATATCCACCCCGAATTGCGGATCGTCGATACCAAACGATTGCGAGTTTCTGAAGAGTAACCAATCTTGCCACTGCGCTATTGCAGGAAGTCCAATAATCAATCCAAAAAGAGCCGATACGACAATTCGCAGGAGACGCGTGCGGTTACCGACGATCAGACGAAAACGTTCAACTACTTCACGTTCTGGACCAAGGGGAAGTTCGCTAGAGGACAAACGCTCTGCCAGGGTGAGACTGATGAATGAAACGATGGCGAAGCCGACGCTGAACACTCCACCAAGAAGCACTTTGGCCTTGATCCCCGTCCAAAAAACGGAAGCATGATCAACAGAGCGGAACCACAATAAGTCAACATAAAAGTTCGCCAAAGTGCGGGCTGATAAAAACAAAAACAAAATCAAAGCCGCTATGACAAAAAGTGCGATACGGCCCTTAGAGGCCCACGCAGGGCGATTGCTGTTGGAACGACGACGCGGGCTACGTGGCAAATCTGAAGATGGTCTCACGCACTGAGACTAGTTCTGCTGTGGAACAAGTGCACAACGGCAACCAGCATGAGCGGGTGCATGGGTGTGACCTGTGGGAAACGCCTCACCGACAGTGACAAAACCGGCCAGAGAGTTATCTTCAGCATCAGCACAGGCTGGCCCAGTCGGGTCAACTTTCCAGCAGGCTTTCGTTCCAGGAACCAATGCAGCAAACGCACCGCGCCCATAAGCGGTCTGAGCAATATCGTCGACATGCTCATCAACATGCTTGTTCTTCCACTCTCGGTACACGACGCGCACCAACGTTGTCAGTTCAGCATTGTCACCAGCGGCCTGAGAAATACTGCGACTTAAACGTTCGCGTAATGGGGTGACAATCGTTGAGATGATGTACTCGTCAATGGTGGCCGACTGAGAAGCCACGATCTTGTGCAGTTCCTTGTCAGATCCACTTGATAGTGATTTCGCTCCTTCAAAGGCAGCGGACTTCACCGAGGATTCAAGAGCTGCAGTGATCCGCGCCGAATGGTCAGACTTTGGTCCCACTATCGCATCCAAGGTTTTGACAACAGGCTTGCCGCGCAAGATATCTAGAATTTCATTTTGCTCATCTGCAAGTACTCGCTTGATCTTGCGCCCCATAGCCACGATGATCGGGACCAAGACCTCATCACGAGCCTCAAAAGGTGTCGTGATTGTCTCTGAAACTTCAACGGCATCTTCAACTGGAGTTTCCACAGAGACTTTGGCTGCACGCTCAACAATTGTCTCTGTCGTGGTCACAACCATCTGCTTTTTCTTCGCAGGTTGAGATTTCTTAGCCTCAGTTGTGGCTACTTCTTTGGCCACAACATCAGCACTCGAACGTCGTAGTTTGGCGAAAATATCATCGGCCACAACATCGGCTGCCTTCGGAGTGGGGGCAACATGCAAATGAGTAACCGGCTCTTGTGCACTCACACTGCTGTCACTATCTCCAATATCTGTTGATGTTTCATGACGCGGGAATAACGAAACCACATTAGAGATTGGCTCCTGAACAACGGTTTCTTCAAGGACAATCACTTCGTCAGCAAGATTTTCGTCATGCACGATCGCCTCAACAACAACTTCCGCTGCGGTCTGCTCAACAATGGTGTCTTCATCTTGGTCGTACGGAGCGAAAGCCGGCGCTGATGAAATAGCCGAACGGATTGCCTCTTGGGCCACAACTTGATCAGCTTGAACAATGACCGGAATTGGACCAGTAGTTGGAGCCAAATTGACAAACTCGCTGGGCTCATCGCCAGCGTCATCCAAATCGCGCAACACATCTTCGCTGGCCAAGCGCGCACGATCAAAAGCTTGGATCAAACGCTCGCGTCCGTGGAATAGGTCTTCTAATTGCTCGCGCGCCATTTCACGACGACGTGCCACATCAGCCAGCACTCGCTCGCGATAAGCGCGGGCTTCATTGACCATGTCACGACCCTGCTGTTTTGCTGTCAAAATCTCTGTATCAGCGTCAGAAGCAGCGTCTTGGCGACGACGCGCACTCTCAAGTTCAGCGTCCTCACGTAAGCGGGTGGCTTCATCAGTGGCTTCACGCACCAAACGCGTGGCTGTCTCCTCGGAGCGAATCTTGATCTTTGTGGCGGCCTCGCGGGCGGCCTGGACAATGCGCGCGGTTTCTTCACCGAGCAGGGCAGCGACGGTCTCTTCATTCAGTTCAACGGGTGCTCCGGACCCCACACGCTGGGCATTTAGCAATTCCCCCTCAAGGAAAATGGTGCGTTCCGTCAGACGAGAAAGTTCAGCAGCAACCATCCGCAGAAAGTCACGGACCTCATTTTGGTCAAAACCGCGACGCGAAGAAGGAAAGGTTGCCCCAGCGACAGCGGTCGGCGAAGAGGGATCAGGACGAGAAAATGAGATAGCCATTGCACAGAGAATACGAAAAATCAGGGGTTAAAGGGTGGCAATCAGGTCTTTTACACGAAATCAGTGTCTGTGCACAGGTCATCGGGTGGGTGCGACGACTGGTTGACCGCCACGCTTGAGTAGCGCCGCAAGCGCCTCAGCCAAGGTCGCCACCGGCACTATCTCCACCGCCGAACCCACGGCCGCCTGAGCAGCCGTTATCTCGTCAACTCCCTGCTCCGTCGGTACCAAGAAAATCTTGGCTCCGGATTTCTTCACCGCGATCGATTTTTGGACCAAAGCGCCAATCGGGCCAACTGTCCCGTCTTCTTGAATTGTCCCAGTGACAGCGACACCTTGGGGTGGTGTCATCTCGCCCTCCGTCAGATTGTCAATCAGCGCTAAGGCGAACGAGAGCCCGGCCGATGGACCTCCGATGGCTGCCGTATCAAAGTCGACGGCGAACGGGAGATCTACCGTTCTGGTATCCCGAGCAGTAAATCCAATCAAAGTTCGCGTCTCATCATCAGGACTAGCAACTAATTCAACGTCAACATCGTGGCTCTTTGTCCCACCGTCGGAGGTCAGCGACAAGATAGTGAGTGTCGCGATATCACCGGGTGCCGCCTTGGCCAACGCTGTCGTCAATTTTGAGACAACGTCAATGACAATCGGACCATCACCAAGATCAATCGACTCGATGACGTCGCCGACCTGCAAAACTTTGCACGCCCGTTTCTTCGGGCTATCAGTGGGGCACAGCGTCGGATCAAAACCCGCCACCTGCGCTGGCCCCTCAGTAAAAGTGGCATCAAAACCTAAGTAAGACAAGGCCACATAAGCAGCGATCTCCTTCGCATTTGCCATCGCGCCCAACTGAAGTTCACGACTCGCCGCAGGATCGCAGTCCCCAAACCGCTCCTCACACGTCAACACATTGACGACTGGGTCGACCCAGCCCATAAAACTCTGCAGAGCCGTGAGTTCTGAACCCATGGCGGTCACAAAGCGAACACCGGTCTTCGGTGTATAGATCGCCACTTCATCGTCAGCGATAGAGAGAAGATCCCCCACCAGTTCGGCGGTGCCTGGGGCGGTCTCATAGCGTTGGATGGGCCACAACATCGCCCCTAACACGATCCCGATCAACAAAAATGCCACGGTCGCCAGTGGTATCGCCATACTCTGAGCGCGTAACGACGGCGCAACCACCCGTGAGGCGAGTACCTTGTCTACTTGCGTGTCACTCACTGAAATCTCCACCCGTTTGGCCTTCGTTGCTGGTTTAGCCATCTTGGCTTTACTCGCCGTTGGACGGCGCAAACCTGCCCGAGAAACAAACACTCCATCGCGCCAAGATACTCTCATTGATCCAACTCACCCCGCAATGGATGGTGGATTGCTTGACGAAACTCACCCCATGAATGCACCGAGACCTGAAATCAAAGAGACCATCGCTCGCAAAGTACTCAACGCCACCGGTCTCGGTGGGATTGCGCTCGTGAGCGGCATCATCGCCGCTCTGCTGATCTCCATGTCCGTTGCTTACATCGTCACCAACTTCGTTTCTCGACTATGAGCGCCTCTGATAGTCCACAAGTTGCTGAACGCCGACAAGCAGTCGTGATCGCTGGTCACTCAGGAGACCGCGCCTTGGTGGAAATAGGTCTCACCGATGAACAGCCATCCGTTCGCGAATCGGCACTCGGTGCTTTGGATCGCTTGGGAGTTCTCACCGCTCCAACACTTGAAGTCTTCACCACTGACATTGATGTACGAGTGCGACGCAGGGTCGCCGAATTGGGAGCGAAATTTTCAAGTTTCGATTTACTACCCCTGCTGAGCGATAACGAACCCCTTGTCGTAGAGATGGCTGCATGGTCATGCGGCGAACATGAGGTCGTCACACAAACAGTTCTCGACAAACTTATTGAACTCACAACGACGCATAGCGAACCCCTTGTACGAGAAGCATCAGTTGCTGCTCTCGGCGCTATCGGCGATGAGTTGGGTCTCGACGCGATCATTGCGGCCTGCAGTGATAAGCCTGCGATTCGGCGTCGAGCAGTACTCGCTCTAGCTCCCTTTGACACACCCGAAGTAAAAATCACATTGCACAAGGCGCTTGAAGATCGCGACTGGCAGGTACGCCAAGCCGCCGAAGACTTACTCGGCTAACTCCATTTTGGTGTGTACTTATACGCCCTGCAGGATCAACAGGATTCCGAAGATCACAAAAAGTA
>WLTJ01000081.1 GCA_009705435.1 Actinomycetota bacterium
CGCGCAAAGTGCATGCCGAGACCCGACGAGGCGCCGGTGACGATAGCAACTCGACCGTCAAGCCGAAACACCGACAGGGGATCATGATTCAATACTTGGTTCATGCTCTCAGGTTAGGGCGATCACAAGTTTCTTTAAGTATTCATCTTGTGTCATAGTGAGCAATGGCTTCTGTGCGACACATTGTTTTAGTACACGGTGCTTGGCACGGTGCTTGGTGTTTTAGCGCCCTGCAGACTGCTCTAGATAGTCGCGGAGTGCCCAGCATCGCCATTGACTTGCCGGGTCACGGTGCCTCCACCGCCGCTTTAACCGATCTGTATGGAGATGCTCAATACGTGGTTGACACTCTTGCAATGTTGCGTTTACGCGGTGTCGACAATGTTGTCCTCGTGGGTCACAGCTATGGCGGAGCGGTCATCACTCAGGCCGCATTCATTGACCCTCGTATTGCCCATTTAGTTTATGTGGCAGCATTTGTGCCCCAAGCCGGGCACAGTGTCATTTCTCAACTGATGTCAATGCCTCAACAGGATGTCAGATTGGCAAGCGCCATGATTGCCACCGATGATGGCAACAGCGTCATCAATCCAGAGTTGGCACCGGCCACGTTCTACGGATCGTGTTCCCCAGAAGTTGTTGCTGCGGCGATCGCACGACTGTCTCCACAACCTATGGCAACGATGACTCAAGAAGTCACAGGATCACCTCACGGAGATATTCCTTCAACCTATGTGCTGTGCTTGAGAGATAACGCCGTGCACCCTGAGCACCAAAAAATCATTGCCCAAATGTGCAATACAATCATCACTCTTGATACGGATCACTCGCCCTTTATCTCTATGACTTCGGCAACTGCCGACATCCTTGAAAGTGTCGCCCGATCATGAAGATCCGCGTTGGCTACGGACTTGGTGTTCGCACCACACTTAACGATGATGGCTTTGCTCAAGTCGTGGATGCATTAGAACAATTACGCTTTGACAGTTTGTGGGTGAGTGAGCGAATCGGGGGCGAAGCACCGGACCCCTTGGTGGCGATGTCATTTGCTGCAGGACGAACGAAAAAGTTGAAGTTCGGCATGAGTGTCATGGTTTTACCTGGACGCAACCCAGTCATTCTCGCCAAAGAATTAGCCACCCTTGATCGACTTTCTAATGGTCGCCTTTTGCCCGCCTTCGGATTGGGGGTGGCCGACCCTCACGAACAACAAGCCTTTGGTGTCGCTCGCGAAGAACGCGCTAAAAGATTTAATGAAGCCCTTGAAGTGATTCGCGCCTGCTGGACTCAGCCGTCGGTCACCCATCACGGAACCTTCTTTAACTATGACGACTTGCGAGTTCAGCCAAAGCCATTTCAAAATCCTCCCGATGTGTGGTTGGGAGGAATTGCTCCAAGTGAGTTGAAGCGCGTCGGACGTTTGGCCGATGGTTGGTTACCAAGTTTCGTGACTCCCAGTGACGCCGAGGTGGGACGCATTGAAATTCAGCGTGTCGCCGCCGAACATGAACGCGAAATAGACCCTGAACATTTCGGCGTGTTAATTCCTTATGCCCACGGACCATTGCCCGACGCTGTCGTCAAAGGTCTGATGAGTCGACGTCCTGATCTTGATGACATCACTCAGTTAGTGCCGCAAGGTTGGCTTGCATTGCAAGATTCAATCAAGCGATTCATTGACGCCGGTATGTCAAAGTTTGTTGTCTTGCCAATTGTTGAGCCGAAAACTGCTCATGAATGGGTTGATCATCTCGCGGTTGCTGCCGATCAGTTACTGCCATTACAAAACTGATGAAGCAAAAGGTGAAATCCAGGCGTGGACATTGCGGCCAATAGCCTCAATGTCGTAACCGCCCTCTTGCAGAATCAAAGTGGGTATTCCAAGTTGTTTAACCACTTCTCCGCAACGCCGATAACCGTCAGTAGTGAGCGCAAGATCGCTAATCGGATCATTCCAATATGTGTCGACGCCCAATGACACGATCACCATCGACGGCCCAAATGCGGCGATCTGTTCACATACTCCGGCAAGTCGTGATACATACTCGTCGTCTTCAGCTTCTGGCCCGAATGCCACATTGATGTTGTAGCCGCGACCTTTACCGGCGCCAATTTCATCTTCATGACCGATGAACCAGGGATAGGCCCGCTTGGGATCACCATGTAGAGAAACAAATTGCACATCGTCGCGCTCATAGAAAATCTGTTGTGTGCCATTGCCATGGTGATAGTCGACATCAAGAACAGTGACTTTGGTGCCCGTCGTGGAGGCAACATGATGCGCGGCGATAGCGGCATTATTGAAATAGCAAAACCCACCGAACACATTTGCTGCGGCATGGTGTCCGGGTGGACGACACAAACCGTAAGACGAAGGCGCACCAGCAAGAATTTTCTCGGCGGCAGTGAGTGCCACATCAACCGATGCCCTCGAAGCTATGTACGTACCTTCAACCATCGGGGTCGCAGTTTCGTAGCACCAATATCCAAATGCAGCCGCCGCACCCTCGGGTGGCCGTGCTGCGCTCATTCCTTCACGTAGACCAACATGCAACATCGCTTCAGGAGCAAACTCATGACGTCCTGTGGCGCGATGGATTTCCGGCCACGCACTTTCCAAATAGTCAATCAATCCGAGAGCATGCACTGCTTCAATAGGGGAACGACCATATTCGGTGAGTCCAACAAAGTTGAAGCGCTCATCAGTTTCCAGTTGCTGACGAATCGTCTCGGCACGATCGGGACGTTCATATGTCGGGATTGGCTGACCGAGATTAATCTCCATCTTTGGGTTTTGACGGCGGTGCAGATCGGTCCAAACGACATCCATCAGGCAACACTAAACCGAAAACATGTTCACTCTCTAGATCAACGACCCGTGTTGCGAAATGGCGTGTCAAGAAAAGGTGGCCAATCTCCGCCACCATGCGCTTCAATTGATGCACCGCTGACATATGCCGCCAACGGTGAAGCCAAAAAGACACACACATCGCCGATCTCCGTTGATTCCGCCAAACGACCGATAGGAATTTGACTTCCCGTTCGCCGCACCCCTTCTTCGTCGCCGTAATGAAGGTGTGCAAGTTCTGTGCGAACCATCCCGACAGTCACGAGGTTCACGCGAACTTTGGGTAACCACTCCTGACCTGTTGTCTGCGTGTAGTTGACAAGCCCTGCTTTGGCAGCACCGTAGGCAGCAACCGTAGGAGCGGGGCGAACCGCTGACACACTTCCGATATTGATGATCGCTCCACCATTAATCTGCTTCTGCATATGACGATTAGCCACTTGGCTACACCACATTGCGGTGAACAAATTCACTGCCACAATCTTTTGCGAGAAATTAGCAGAGACATTGGAAGTATCAGAGGGTGGACTACCACCCGCATTGTTGACCAAGATGTCAAGAGTCCCAAACCGGGCGACGATCTGATCAATGAGTGCCTCGGCCTGATCAAACTCGCGTAAATCGGCTGGATAGGCAGCCCACTCAGGGGGCAAACCCTCGGGGATAGTGCGCGCGCAAACAACAACCTGCGCGCCTGCGTCGGCGAATCGTTGGGCGATTCCTCGACCGACACCCTTAGTGCCGCCCGTAATCAGCGCTACTTGTCCTGAAAAGTCAATGGAGATTGCCACGTGACAAACCTTAGCGGCAACTTTGCGCTCGTTTCTGACGCTTCGTCAGATGCCGAGTACGCTGAAGTGATGGGAATCACCTCGAATATCGACGAGAACGGCATCGCCGAAGTCGTCATGGACTGTCCGCCCGTCAATGCCCTCACCGTTGCGGAATGGTTTGAGGTCGCCGACACCGTGACCGCACTTGGCCGAAATACCAGCGTCCGCGTCGTTGTTTTACGCGCTGAGGGTCGCGGCTTCAACGCCGGAGTCGATATTAAAGAGATGCAGAAGACCGAAGGTTTTGAAGCCCTGCTCGGCGCTAATAAAGGTTGCTACGCGGCTTTTGCCGCCGTTTACGACTGTCCCGTTCCGGTGATATCGGCAGTGGCTGGATTTTGTGTCGGTGGTGGCATCGGATTGGTCGGCAACAGCGACATCATCATCGCTAGCGACGACGCGTTCTTTGGACTACCTGAAGTTGACCGTGGGGCTCTTGGCGCGGCGACCCATTTGGCACGTCTGGTTCCCCAGCACAAAATGCGCGCCATGGTCTACACCTCGGCAACGGCTACTGCTGGCGAACTCCATGCATTCGGCAGCGTATTGCAAGTTGTCCCCCGCTCGGAACTGCGCGATGCGGCGATGAAAGTTGCTCAAAGCATCGCCGACAAACACCCGACGGTGATTCGTGCTGCCAAAGAAAGCCTCAATGGCATTGACCTGTGGGATGTCAAGCGCAGTTACCGCTTTGAACAAGGTTTCACCTTTGAACTGAACCTGACAGGGGTCGCCGATGAGTTGCGTGATGATTTTGCCGGCACCGATAAAAAAAATAAGAAAGATGGTCAGTAACTGTGTCTGAAATGCGCAACAAGTTAATTTCAGAAACCCAAGCCATTGCTTCACTTGAAAGTGGAATGACACTCGGCATCGGTGGCTGGGGAAGCCGACGTAAGCCAATGAGTTTGGTGCGCGCTCTATTGCGCTCTGACGTTACTGACCTCACTGTTGTTTCGTATGGAGGACCCGATGTGGGTTTGCTATGCGCGGCTGGCAAAGTGAAAAAATTGGTCTACGCCTTTGTCTCTTTAGACTCCATCGCGCTTGAACCTCACTTTCGTATCGCACGCCAATCGGGCACAATTCCTGAGCCAGTCGAATGGGATGAAGGAATGTTGCAATGGGCGTTATTCGCTGCCTCATTGCGTCTGCCATTCCTGCCAACTCGCGCCGGTTTAGGCAGTGGTGTGATGGACGTCAATCCAACGCTCAAAACCATCAACTCCCCGTACGCCGATGCAGAAGAACTTCTCGCAGTCCCAGCGCTTCGCCTTGACGCTGCATTTGTTCATATGAATCGCGCGGATAGTCGCGGCAATGCCCAGTATCTCGGACCTGATCTATATTTTGACGATCTCTTCTTGGGCGCCTGCGAGCCAGGCCGTCGCTTCGTCAGCGCCGAAAAAATCATTGCGACGCAAGATCTCTTGAAAGAGGGCACCTTCCATACCCTCAAGATCAACCGCTCAATGGTTGACGGTGTGATTCATGCCCCCAATGGTGCGCACTTCACAACCTGTGAGCCCGACTACGGACGCGATGAGGCATTTCAAAAAGCGTATGTGGACGCCGCACGCGACCCTGAGACTTGGAAAGCATTCAGTGCCCGCTTCTTATCTGGCGATGAGTCCTCATATCAGGAGCAAGTTGTGTTGTGGCGAGCCGAAGTCAAAGCCGCTCAGGAGGCAAAAAAATGAGTGACACGCCAGTACTAGCTGATGTCATCGCTGTCGCCTGCGCCGAAGCATGGCGTGGTGACGGGGAAATTTTCGCTTCCGGTATGGGGGTGATGCAAATGCTCGGGGCGCGCTTAGCGCGCGCGACCTTTGAACCCGACTTAATGATCAGCGACGGTGAAGCATTCTTTATCGCTGGTGACTTGCCCATCGGTGGAACAGACAAAGTCGTTGAAGGTTGGATCCCCTTTCGCAGTGTTTTTGACACCGTTGCAGGCGGACGCCGACATGTGATGATGGGAGCCAGCCAAATTGATCGCTATGGCAACACCAATATTGCCAACATTGGTCCATGGGCCAAACCAAAGTCGCAATTGCTCGGAGTGCGTGGCGGACCCGGCAATACTGTCAATAACGCCACAAGTTTTTTTATCCCTAAACATCAAACTGCAGTCTTTGTGCCCGTGGTTGACATGGTCAGCGGAGTTGGCTACGACCGCGCCAAGAAAGTTGGCGGGTTCATCGCTCAGCGCCATGACTTACGTCGCGTGATCACCAACCTCGGTGTCTTTGACTTCAATACCCCCGATCATGCGATGCGCCTCGTCACTCTCCACCCCGGAGTCAGTCTTGATGATGTCGTCAGCAACACGGGCTTTGAATTAGTTATCCCCGATGAAATGTTGATCAGTCGCGGACCGACAGCACAAGAAAGTGCTGCCATCAACATCATCGACCCCAAGGGTCTCAGACTTCGGGAGATTGCCTCATGAGCGTCACTCCACTACCCCGCCTGCGCACTCCCCTATGCGAACTACTCGGCGTTGATTATCCGATTATTCAGACTGGAATGGGTTGGGTGGCTGGTCCCAAGTTGGTGAGCGCTTCTGCCAACGCTGGAATTATGGGAATTTTGGCAAGTGCCACGATGGACTTCGACCAACTCAAGACGTCCATTGCTGAGGTGAAATCACGCACGACCAAACCATTTGGCGTCAACCTACGCGCAGACTCGGCTGATGTTCAAGATCGCATCAGTTTGATGATTGACGAAGGCATCAAGGTCGCCAGTTTTGCCCAAGCACCCAAACCTGAATTGATTTCGCGACTCAAAGACGCTGGTGTTGTCGTGATCCCTTCAATCGGCGCCAAACGCCATGCCGAAAAAGTTCTTGAGTGGGGCGTGGACGCAGTTCTTGTGCAAGGTGGTGAGGGCGGCGGACACACCGGTTCGGTACCAACATCGGTTCTTTTACCCCAGGTCGTTGATGCCGTTGCCGGTCGTGTTCCAGTCATTGCTGCAGGTGGTTTTTTTGACGGTCGCGGCCTCATTGCCGCTCTGGCCTACGGAGCATCGGGTGTCGCCATGGGAACTCGCTTCTTGCTGACAAGTGACTCATCGGTACCGCAAACAGTGAAGGATTATTACCTCTCACGGGGCGTTCTTGACACGGTTGTCTCGGTGCAAGTTGATGGCGTGCCTCATCGTGTACTGCGTACCGAATTAGTTAATCAACTTGAAAGTGGACGCGGAAAGTTTTTAGCATTGCCACGCGCCGGAATCAATGCCTTGAGGTTCCGCAAAATGACGGGCGCAAAACTTCGTGACATGTTGCGTGAAGGACTGATGATGAAGAAGTCAATGGACCTGAGTTATTCACAGATGGTGATGGCGGCGAACACGCCAATGTTGCTCAAGACATCACTTGTCGACGGCAAAACAGAATCTGGCGTGATGGCTAGTGGACAAGTCGTGGGAATTATTGATGACCTGCCAACTGTCAACGATTTGATTGACAGCATC
>WLTJ01000082.1 GCA_009705435.1 Actinomycetota bacterium
GAAGTACACGCTGATTCATTTCTTTTACGATCAACTCTGTCCCGAGTGCGCCGAGTTCAATTACAACAAGCGCGGGGAAACAGCAGATCTGAGTGGCCGTGTTGCATTACTCACTGGCGGCCGAGTCAAAATTGGTTACCAGGCCGGCATCAAGTTATTGCGCGCTGGCGCGCACCTGATTGTCACCACTCGTTTTCCCCGCGATTCGGCAATGCGTTATGCAGCCGAAGCCGACTTCGCTCAATGGGGTCATCGCCTGGAGATCTATGGGCTCGACTTACGCCACACACCAAGTGTTGAAGCCTTTTGCCAGCATGTGATGACCACATACGATCGTCTCGACTACATCGTCAATAATGCCTGTCAAACAGTGCGTCGCCCACCTGAGTTCTATCGCCACATGATGGAACTCGAGAATGCGTCAATTGCCGATATGCCACCACATGTGCGCGAACTCGTGGGCGCTTACGAAGGTTTGCGGGGTTACAACATGTTGCCCTCGGCCGAAGAAGGTGCGCTAGAACTTGCTGGCTTCTCTCCAGCAACATCACCAGGAATTACTCGTTCGGCCGAGTTATCACAAGCAGAACTCATCGCTGAAGATCGTGACTTACCATCACATCTATTTCCCGAAGGTCAACTCGATCAAGACTTACAACAAATTGACTTGCGCGATCGCAACTCATGGCGACTCACACTTGCAGAGGTGTCATCGGTTGAGCTACTTGAAACACAACTCGTCAATGCTGTTGCGCCATTTGTTCTCAACGCGCGATTGAAGCCACTGATGTTGCGCACTGAGAACCGTGATAAGCACATCGTCAATGTGTCAGCGGTTGAAGGTCAGTTTTACCGCAAACTAAAAACCACTCGTCACCCCCACACGAATATGGCTAAGGCCGCGCTGAACATGATGACACGCACATCGGCTGCCGATTATCACGCCGATGGCATTCATATGAACAGTGTTGATACCGGCTGGATCAATGACGAAGATCCCGCGCATCTCGCCGACCGCAAGCGATCCGAGCATCACTTCCATCCGCCACTTGACATCGTTGATGGAGCTGCCCGAATTGTTGATCCGATCATTGATGGCGCGAATAGTGGCTCACACATTTGGGGGCAGTTCCTCAAGGATTACAAACCAACTGACTGGTAGACATTAACCATGACCGAAAAAGCCAACGTTCCACTCGCTGGCGCCTTCGGTGGCGGCGGGTTATTCGGTATCGGATATGCCATGGGAGTCATTGAAGGACTGCGCAAACAAGGCATTGATCTTTCAACGGCCCCAATGTTGGGTACCTCGGCAGGCTCGTGGGCGGCTGCGGCTACTGCTCTTGGCGTCACCTTTTCCAGCCTCAAAGATGTCAAGATGCCACGTTTTCCAAATTTACGCGCTGGAGTTCTCGCTCAATCAACACACCAGGTTTTCGGAGATGCAATGCGTCCCAACGTCCATGTTGTGGCCTGTGCTGTGCGAGGTTTAAAGCGCACCGAACTAGACGGCGCATTGATTCCGCTAGCGACGATGGTTGCCGCTTCGTCTGCGGTACCTGGCTTATTCGCGCCACAGTCCATCAATGGGCGTTTGTATATCGACGGTGGCGTGCGTTCAGGAGTCAGCGTCGATCTGGCGGCCCCCGCTGATCTGTTGATCGTCATCGCTCCACTTGCAGGCGCCATGTTTGGACCGTTCAACAACATCGTTGAGCGCAACACTCAACGCGAAATAAATCAGTGGCAAAATGTCCATCTCGGTAAAGTACGGCTCTTCGCTCCGAATAACACGACAGCCAAAATTGCGACGTTACCTCATCATCTCTTTGACAAAGCACGAGGGATTGAGGCATACGCCCACGGACTTATTGAGGGCACACAGGCCATATAAAAATCTCGGTGCCGCAAGCAGAGAATTCTCCACTCACGACACCGAGATCCAATGAACCTCACTATCTTTCAGCTACAGCCGCTGGTACTCCCACACGATGGGCAAGCGTGACATGAACCGGCACGGTTCATCTGCACACCACATTGCATGCACATCGGCGCATCGCTGTGCTTCAGCGCCTTGCGAGCAATCTCCGCCGAATGATCACTCACGGGCGCCACAGGTGCAGTACCCATCGACAATTGTGTGACTAATTCTTCGACCGATGGAATGCTCTTAGGATCCGTAGCTACATCGGCACCATTTGATGACTGGTACGAAGTTTCTTCAACACCAGGCAAGGTCGGTTGCAAACGCTCGTCCACAGAGAAGATACCCAACTCTTCGCGCTCGTTGTAGGTCAAATATTCCAAGGCCAAACGACGGAACAAATAGTCCATGATCGAAGCAGCGAAACGAATATCTGGATCGTCGGTCATGCCGGCTGGCTCAAAGCGCATGTTCACGAATGCTTCAACAAAGGCACGCATTGGCACGCCGTACTGCAGGCCGTAACTGATGCTCTTAGCGAAGGCATCCATAATGCCCGACAAGGTTGAGCCCTGCTTCGAGACCGTCAAGAAGACTTCACCCGGACGACCATCTTCGTATTCACCGATCGTGGCGAAACCCTTGCAGTCCGCAACACGGAATTCGAAAGTGCGACCGCGGCGACTGCGTGGCAACTTCTGACGAACCGGCTTGGAGATCACTCGCTCAACGATCTTTTCTACAACGGCAGTTGCTGCTGCCTCAGGAGCATCGGCCTTGTCATCATCTTTCTTGGCAGTTGACAAAGGCTGACCGACTTTGCAGTTGTCGCGATAGATAGCCACAGCCTTGATGCCCAGTTTCCAGGACAACATGTGCAGTGCTTCAATCTCTTCAACTGTGGCTTCTTCTGGCATGTTCACTGTCTTGGAGATCGCTCCCGACAAGAACGGTTGCACAGCACCCATCATGCGCACGTGGCCTTCGTAATGAATCGTGTTGTCACCCATTGAGCAAGCGAAAACTGGCAGATGCTCAGACTTCAAATCAGGCGAATCAACAATGCTCTTATTGGTGTCGATATAAGCAATGATCCGATCCACAACAGGACCCTCATATCCGAGGTTCGTCAAGGCTCGGGGCACCGTCTGATTGACGATGACCATGTTGCCTCCACCCACCAACTTCTTGAACTTGACAAGACCCAGGTCTGGTTCAATACCCGTTGTATCGCAGTCCATCATCAGACCGATTGTTCCAGTCGGTGCCAAAACCGTGGCCTGAGCATTTCGCACGCCGTACTCTTCGCCGTCGCGGACTGCAGACTCCCATGACTGCGAAGCGGCAGCTACTAGATCGGGTTGCACGATCTCGATGTTGTCAATTTCTTGATCAGCGTCACGATGCATCCGCAACACGTTGAGCATGTAGCGCTCATTCTCTGCGAAGCCGGCGTGTGGCCCCATGCGGCTTGCTGTACGGGCGCTTGTGGCGTACGCATGACCAGTCATCAAGCTGGTCAAAGAAGCAGCCCAAGCACGACCCTCAACAGAATCGTAAGCAAGACCAAGAGCCATTAACAATGCTCCGAGGTTGGCGTATCCAAGACCTAACTGGCGGAACTTGCGACTGTTCTCACCGATCATCTCCGTTGGATAGTCGGCACGGCCGACCAAGATTTCTTGAGCAGTGAACATTGTCTCAATGGTGTGCTTATAGGCCTCAACATCAAAAACGTCTTGATCATCGAGGTACTTCAATAAGTTGATTGAAGCCAAGTTGCAGGCCGAGTTATCAATGTGCATGTATTCGCTGCATGGATTGGATCCGTTGATCCGACCAGATGCATGCGACGTGTGCCATTTGTTGATTGTGGTGTCGAACTGCAAACCAGGATCAGCGCAATCCCACGAGGCTTCCGCTATTTGACGCCACAAGTCACGAGCCTGCACGGTGCGCACTGGCTCACCTGTCTTGACCGCTCTGAAGGACCACTCTTTACCTTCCACAACTGCGTTCATGAAATCGTCGGTGATACGCACCGAGTTGTTGGCATTCTGATATTGCACACTGAATGAATCCGCACCATCAAGATCCATATCGAATCCAGCGTCACGCAAAACGCGAGCCTTCTTTTCTTCTTTGGCTTTGCACCAAATGAACTCTTCGATGTCTGGGTGATCAACGTTAAGGATGACCATTTTGGCCGCCCGACGAGTCTTGCCACCAGACTTAATCGTTCCGGCAGAGGAGTCAGCACCACGCATGAAACTGACTGGACCCGAAGCGGTTCCACCACCCTGCAAAAGCTCAACACTGGATCGAATCTTTGACAGGTTGATACCCGAACCAGATCCGCCTTTGAAGATGGTTCCTTCTTCGCGATACCAGTTAAGGATGGCATCCATCTTGTCTTCAACCGCCAAGATGAAACATGCACTCGCTTGCTGTGGCACACCCTTAACACCGATGTTGAACCACACTGGACTGTTGAACGCAGCGCGTTGCGTGACGAGAATAAACTTCAATTCATCACTGAAGTTTTCTGCCTCGGCTTGATCGACGAAATAACCTCCCTCGACACCCCAAGTCGTGATTGTGTCAGCAACTCTGTCAATGACCTGACGCAACGAGGTTTCGCGTTCTTCAGTTCCTGGTGTGCCACGGAAGTATTTCTGAGAAACGATGTTGGTGGCGTTCAGCGACCAGCCAACGGGGAATTCCACATCGAGTTGTTCAAAGGCGACCGAACCGTCCTTCCAGTTGGAAATACGCGCATCGCGCTTCTCCCAGGCCACCTGGTCATAGGGATGGACCCCAGCAGTGGTGTAATGACGGCGGATTCCAATTGCGAGACGATCCGGGGCAAGTGACATTTTGATTCCTTTTCTTGAAAACGTAGAAGGTGAAGTTTACAACTTGATTGCTTGAGGGATGTAGATCATGACACACCAGACACAAGATGTGGTGTATCCCAACCCCCGCCACCGATGTCGCCACAAGCAGTAGTGATATTACATCAGTGTAACTACACCCTTGTCAACGACCCTCAAGAAAGACCTGCTCAGAGGCATAAAAAAGACAGTTTTGATGAATTAGATATGGCGTACGTCACACGAATGCAAGCGATGGACACTAGACAAAATTTTGAAGGTGTGACGCTGTATCGCAGGTCCGGGAACTGTGAGGCCCTAATTGCTCCGCATATTTCTTGTTGCTTTTCAACGACCTTTTTATGCGATTCACTATCCGAGACACAACGTCACTCCCTTCGTGGGGAGAAGAATAAACCATGTGCCCTGTGGGGAGGAAGTGGATAAACATGTGAATTACCACTTTGTTTGGGGGAAAACCCTGTGCAAAACCCTGTGGAAACTGGTTTTTGATGATTTAGGCCGGAATCGCCACAATTGTCACTGGAATCCCATTCAAAACCGAAGTTCCGGACAGTGGATCCATGGCGAGATGATCCGACAAAATGTTCGAATTCACACCTGCTCGTGAGGCAGCGACACTCATCTTTGTGCCTGGGTGATCGTGACCCCAACCATGAGGCAAACTCACCACACCAGAACGGATGTCATCAGTAAGTTCAACGTCCACTTCAAGCGATCCAACGCGCGAACTCACTATTGCCCGCGCACCATCACTCAAACCTAAATGCACAGCATCATCAGGATGCATCAACAACGAACAACGAATATTCCCCTTTGTCAACACGTCGATGTTGTGCATCCATGAATTATTTGACTTGAGATGACGTCGACCGATCAACACAAAACCGCTTTGTGATAACTCTGCGATTGCCGCATGCAAGCGATCCACATCGGCCAATAATTCTGGCGGAGCCAACTCAATCATTCCACTGCGGGTGCGCAGGGCGTCAGGCAAACGCGGTTCGAGTGCGCCGAAGTCAACACCGTGAGGATGTGATAACAACATCTCAATACTTGCACCATCGGGATTTGACCCAAAGCCAGCCCCATACGGACCAGTTTGCAACATCATGTCCAACATTCTTGCTGGCCCAAATCGCCCGTCTTTATTGAGTAATTCAATAATCTCATCGGCATCACGTCCGTGAATCGGAGATGATGGATCGCCGACACTGTGACGAACTAATCCATCAATAGCGAGATCGTCAGCCTGAGCAGGATCAACATCAGGCCCGAAACCTTGAGCTATCAATCCCAACTTCGCAAGTATCTCCCACTCATCAGGCTGTCCATCATCGAGAGGTAAAACTGCTGGGCTGTAGTTCGCTACATTGCGAATCGCAAATTGTAAAAGCAGCACATCGTAATGGTCGCGCTGTAATTGCGAAGGCGAAGGAAGAATGATGTCGGCATGACGCGTCGTTTCATTGAGATAAATATCAACACTGATCATCAGTTCAAGTTGCTCAAGGGCACTTGACAACTGATGCGAATGCGGAGTTGACAAAACTGGATTACCAGCAACGGTGATTAAAGCTTTGATTCCAGATTCGCTGACGTCAGTAATTTCTTCAGCTAACGCAGCGGCCGGATATTCGCCCATGACTTCGGGGTATCCGTTGACTTTGGTCTTTCCCCCACCCCGTCCGATACGAAAACCTGAACCCTTACCAGAGGTTCCGCGCGTGGTGGGCCCACCCAACACAGGCTTAGCGAACATTGCTCCGCCGACGCTGTCCAAATTTCCTGTCAGGGTATTGACGACATCCACGAGCCAACTTGCGGTTGTCCCGAATTCGGTTGTCGTGGTACCGATGCGTCCATACACCGCGGCGCTCGAGGCTGAGCTCATATCGCGCGCCACTTGACGAATGGCTTGCGGATCGAGACCCGTTGCATCACTCACTGCCTCAGGTGTAAAACGCTGACATGCTTGACGAATATCCTCAAGCCCATTCAGTAAGACGGCTATGCGATCTTGAATCTTCACTAAGTTCTCAGCAAACAAAACATTGACCACGGCCATGAGAAATAACGCATCGCTCGCTGGGCGAATCGCCAACCATGTATCAGCCTCTTGAGCCGTGCGAGTAAACCGGGGGTCAACCACAACGACCGTTCCCCCACGAGTCTTAATAGCTTCAATGCGTCCGGGGAAATCTGGAGCCGTGCACACAC
>WLTJ01000083.1 GCA_009705435.1 Actinomycetota bacterium
CCTGTGACCGACTGAGCAGCCTCAACAATCGGGAAAATAGCGTCAGTCTCCCAGACACTGTCCTTGCCCTGCAGGAGAGCCAATATTCTCTCAAGACCTGCTCCCGTATCAATGGAAGGCTTCGGCAGTGCCACACGTGACCCATCACTTGACTGGTTGTACTGCATGAAAACCAGGTTCCAAAACTCCATAAAACGATCACCGTGCGGATCATTTAACGGTCCACCAGGTGGGCCAAACTCAGACCCGCGGTCAATATGCAGTTCGGAACATGGTCCGCACGGACCAGTATCTCCCATTTGCCAAAAGTTGTCCTTATCACCGAGACGTTGAATGCGATCCATGGGCACACCAACTTCTTCGTGCCACATCGCCTCGGCTTCATCGTCACTTGTATGGACCGTTACCCAAATACGGTCTCCATCGAAGCCCAAGGTCTCAGTCACGAATTCCCAACTCCAAGGAATCGCTTTGGACTTGAAGTAATCACCGAAAGAAAAATTGCCCATCATCTCAAAGAAGACGAGGTGACGCTTAGTGCGGCCGACATCATCAAGGTCGTTGTGTTTGCCACCGGCACGAGCGCATTTCTGAATGGTGGCTGCCCGACTGTACGGCGCAACCTCATCACCAACAAAGTAGGGCTTAAAAGGGACCATCCCTGCAACGGTGAACAAGACCGTCGGATCGTGAGGAATCAAACTGGCCGATGGGACCGCCATGTGATCGCGTTCAGCGAAAAATTTGAGGAAGCTCGTTCTCAGTTCTTGTGCAGTGCGCGGAGGCAAATTCATAACGCTCAAATCCTACCCGTGGGCACCTGCCTGAAAGAGAGATATTCCCCTAACCTGTCCGAGTGAGTAAACGTCTAACAACCCCCGCTACGTCCGTTCGAGTCAGAAAATCGGTTCCAGTCGCTCCAGTTCAAGAACTCTCTGGTCGTCATCAAGATCTGCATGAAATGATCAGTTTTGAGGATCCCCATCATCAACGCACATGGACGTTTGATGCGACTTTTATGCGTTCTTCGTGGAAATGTATTTTTGGTGAGGGATGTCAAGGAATCCATGAAGTCGCTACGCCAGAACTCAATGAGGGTTGTTGCTCACTAGGCGCCCATTTTGTTGATGAGGATGATGTTGCCAATGTTGTAAAAGCAGTGGTCCGTTTGACAAAGAAAAATTGGCAATTCAAGGACAAAGCCAAGACGAAAGGCTTCCTGAAAAGCAATAAAGACGGCGACACAATGACGCGTCGAGTGGATGGTGCATGCATCTTCCTTAATCGACCGGGCTTTGAGGGCGGCGCCGGTTGTGCCTTTCATATCGCAGCCACTGAGGCCAATGAGCGCCCACTCGATTGGAAGCCGAATGTTTGTTGGCAATTACCATTGCGCCTTGAACACAACACCGACAGCAATGGTTGGGTGAACACTGTCGTCCGCGAATGGAAACGACGCGACTGGGGTGCAGGTGGCGATGATCTTCATTGGTGGTGTACCGAAAACTCCGACGCTTTCGTTGGCAAAGAACCCGTGTACAAATACCTCAAAGATGAAATTTGCGAGACTGTGACCGAGGAGGTCTACGACCTCCTCGTGGAAATTCTGGAGCGACCAACAGCAGTTCCGCTTGCGCATCCAGTTATGCGAACCCGTAAATAACTCGCCTTTAGTTTGACTTTTTAAAGGCCTTCTTACGATCTTCAGGATTGAGATAACGCTTACGAACGCGAATCGCCTTAGGGGTGATCTCTACCAGTTCATCATCGGCGATCCACTCAATAGCCGTCTCGAGCGTGTGAATCTTTGGTGCAGCTAACTTGACACCGTCATCATGGCTATGCGTTCGAATATTGTTCTTTTCCTTGGCGCGGACCGCGTTCACGACCATCTCATCGCCGCGAGAACTTTCTCCGACAACCATACCTTCATATGTCTTTTCACCTGGCTCGACGAACAATTCTCCGCGTAACTGCAAGTTGTCAAGCGCGTACGCCGTGACCATTCCCTCACGGTCGGCGATCATCGCGCCACCTAGACGATGAGGCAACTCGCCACACCAAGGCATCCAACCAGCATGGTTTTGATGCAACATGGCTGTACCACGAGTTGCTGTCATCAGTAACGAACGGAAGCCAATCAAACCACGGCTCGGGCATTCAAACGTAATGACTGATCGGCCTGGGTCACCGGACCTGAGGTCAGTGACGCGGCCTTTACGAGGCGCCAACGCTTGGGTGACGGCGCCCACATATTCATCTGGTACGTCACAAACACCGCGCTCAAGAGGTTCAAACTTCTTGCCGTTTACCTCTTTGGTGATGACCTCTGGTCGACTGACTTGTAATTCAAATCCCTCACGGCGCATACCTTCAATGAGTACCGCCAATTGCAATTCTCCACGACCCGCCACTTCCATGACGTCGGCCGAATCAGTCTCATGCAATTTGATGGAGACGTTGCCCAAAACCTCTTTGTGCAAACGATCAATGAGGTGGCGACTGGTGAGATACTTTCCATCTCGCCCTGCAAATGGCGATGTATTAACGCCAAATGTCATTCGAAGCACAGGCTCATCGACTGTCAGACGTGGCAGAGCCACAGGGTTGTCGGTTGAGGCAATGGTGTCGCCAATCTCGACTTCTGGGAAACCAGCGACGACAAAGAGGTCACCAGCACGAAGTTCGTCAACTTCAACCCGACCGACGCCCATGTAGGCCATCAATTGGGATAGCCGACGCTTCAAAGGGGGCTGCCCTTCAGCAAACTCTTCTTCAAGGAGTGCGACCATTTCACCTTTACGCAAAACACCTTGATACACGCGACCTATTGCCAGACGACCGAGATACTCCGATGCGTCAAGGTTGGTCACCAAGGCTTGCAGGGGCGCATCTGGGTCCCCGGTCGGGGCTGGAATGCGTTCGATGATCGTGTCAAGCAGCGCAGAGAGGTCTGCGTCTTGGGCAGGCATACCAAGCCCAACCATCGTGCGACCTTCACGTGCGACTGCGGAAATCACCGAGAAATCAATGTGGTGATCGTCAGCCTCAAGGTCGATAAATAACTGGTAGACCTCATCGAGAACTTCTTCGGCTCTTGCATCGCCGCGGTCAACCTTGTTGATGACAACGATGGCGGGCAAATTCAGTGATAGCGCCTTTTGCAGGACATAACGCGTTTGTGGGAGTGGACCTTCGGCTGCGTCAACCAGAAGCAAAATGCCATCGACCATGGTTAACGCACGCTCAACTTCACCACCGAAGTCAGCGTGTCCTGGGGTGTCAACTAAGTTGATCTTGGTGTCCTTATAGGTCACTGATGCAGCCTTGGCAAGAATGGTGATGCCTCGCTCGCGTTCTTGATCATTGGAGTCCATAACTCGGTCAACAACAGCTTGGTGAGCGGCAAAAGTGCCGGTGGCGCGCAACAATGCGTCAACGAGCGTGGTTTTGCCATGATCTACGTGCGCGACTAACGCAACATTACGTATTTGTTTTGCCATATCAATTGTGGGCAACCGGCTTATGCCTGGTCGTCATCCTCTTCCTCAACATCATCTTCATCATCAAAGACGACTCCATATTTTTCAGCTAGTGCGGCGTACTCGTCATCTTGCGACCGCGGTTGAGAATCTCCGCCAACTAAACCGAGATCTAAGGCACTTGGCCCTGCTTGTTTCAATTTTCGCGCTTCTTCGAAGCGACGGTGACGACCCTTTTTCACGTTAGGGCTCCGAACTTAAGAGAGGGGTTGAGGACTAAAAAACGCAAGATCACCCAAGTCGAACTAGGGCGACTGAGGCAACCGTTATCCACCACACGTCAAACGCAGGCGTCACACAGTTTAGGCGTCCAAGAGCGCAAAATGTGGGAACTTGCTTGCCATTCCACGTTTTGGCCAACTTTAGGGGTGACAATTGGCTCAATTACTCTTATGACAATTACTCGGGAGCTTCTGGGGAGACCGAACCACGCATCATTTTCAGGCCTCCATGACCATCAAAGGAGAGACCTAATTCGCCGGATAGCAAAGATTTAAGGTCGCTACCTACTAAATCCCGCCTCCAACCAGTGAGCAAACGGGCGGCCTGATCCTGCCGAATAAAGGCCAAAATGTCATTGCGTGTGGCCAGTAGGGCGTTATCTATCTTTTGCACTCGCGCAACCTCACTCAACCAAGCTGAGATCAGCGTGATCGCAGGGCGCAGATGCCGATCAACATCGTCCGAGTCAGAAACGGGTATTTCCAGTGGTTTGCCTTGACCCAGTCGTACGGCGGCCAAGATCTCAGTACCGACGGCTCCTCGCGTATGGCGTTCGTCCACGCCTCGGGACTGAGCCAACTCGCTGATGGAGGCCGGTTCGCGTTGTGCGATTCCTTGAAGCGCTAAGTCAGGTAAAACCTGCCGCGGAGGAATGTCACTCGCCATCGCCCGGCGTTCTCGCCACTCAGCCAGGGATGCTAAGACGCCTCGAGTGCGCGGCTTTAATGCCCGCACATCTTTTTGTTTCTGCCAAGCGTCTGCTGGATCTCCAGCTCCAACTTTACGATTGCGTAATTCTTCACAAGCATCGAGGGCCCATTGCGTGCGACCTAGCTCGTCTAACTTGGCGGTCAATAAATCGTGGAGTTCAAAAAGATGTTCAACATCAGAGGCTGCATAAGATTTTTGCCCTTCCGTTAGTGGACGGCGCAGCCAGTCTGTGAGTCGGTCACCTTTGGGGAGTGCGATTTTTAGTTCGGCATTAACTAAAGAGGCTAAGGAAGGGGTCGAGTAACCAAGGAATCCCGCCGCCACTTGAGTGTCAAAGATGTGCTGCGGAATGACACCGATGGCGTGTGACAAAACGTCAAGATCTTGCTGAGCCGCATGAAGCACGATGAGATGATGTGGTCCAAAAATTTGACTCAACATGCGCGCATCACAAGACAATGGGTCAACAATCGCCAGACCGTCGCTCCATGCCAGTTGCACCAAAGCCAGTCGCGGAAAATAGGTTTTCTCACGGTGGAATTCGGTGTCCAAGGCGACCCTTGTCTCAGCCATCAAACCATCAAGCAATGCTTTCAGGTCACGATCATTATCAATCCATGAAAAGGTCACGTCGGATTATCTCCTAGAACCACATCGCGACCACTGTGCAACCATGCAAGTGTGCCACCTGCGATATTCACGACATTCAGTGACTCTCCCGCCAAATACTCGCAAGCCTGAGCACTCCGGCCGCCAACTTTGCAGATGAAGTAAGTAGGCGATCCGTCTGCGCTGACACACTCTTCAACACGATCGGGTATCTCCTGTAAAGCTATGTGCACAGCTCCTGTCACATGACCAGATTGATACTCATCTAATTGACGCACGTCAATCAAGAGGATTCCGTTCTCAAGCAAATTTGCTAAGTCATCAACTGAAATCTCCGAAGGATATGCGGGCATTAGTACAAACTAGCGCAGTCAAGACTTGAGTCTGCTGAAGTCATCAGGTGAATTAAAATTGGCAAGGTGGCTGTAGGGCACGAGAACTCGCATGGTTTCAAAAGTCTGAACCACCTGGCTCACCTTGCGCTCTCCTGCAGCAAGGGATCGGTTCACGATGTCTGAGGTGCTTGATACTCGCCATGCTGAGCAAAGGGGTTGGTTGACCTCAATGTGTGTGTCATCTGTTGAGTATGCGTACACCACATCAGCCTCGCTATGGATCATGGCAAGATACAAAGCATCAAAATCATCTCTGGTGACCATGAAAAGGTCCACCGCAAGAATAAACGCGATTCCTTCTTGGGCGTGATTAAGGGCTGTGGCAATTCCGTCAAGTGGACCTTGTCCCCCATCTTGATCCTCAAGGTGGACCCAGGGATACGAAGCGAATAACTCTTTACTCCGACCGACAATGAAAACGCCGTCGGGGCATAGTTCTTGCAAAAGCTGACACTGACGCTCAACCGCCGACTGAGATGAGACCGGTAGGAAGGCCTTGTCCACACCCATGCGGCGACTATTGCCACCTGCCAAGACGTAACCTCGGCGCTGCATCGACTATATCAATCCCTCGTGATTGCTGCCGGGACACCTGATGGGTCAAGTTGCAACAAGAAAATGATGCAACGCTCGGCTTCGTCGGATTCTCCAATCAAAGCAGCCATTTGCTGAAGACCATGAAGACAACGCAGAAAACCTTGATTCGATGGCTGATCCCAACGAACATAGCCCGAACCACGCCAACCATTTTGTCGCAAAGTGTCTAAACCACGGTGATAACCGATGCGATAGTACGCATATCGCTCCAAAACATCTCTTCCACTATCACCTAAATGAGCCCAAGCAAAGAGTGAGCGGGGGTGACGCATAGCGACCTCGCCAAACAGTGCGAGGTGCTCTCGTACAGGTGCGGCGGCGGCCTGTGCAAGTGATTCCCTAATTGACGCATCCTCGAGGGGCAAAACGGTCGTGGGTGGCCCCTGCGGTGTGAGATTAATTGGATTGCTATTGCTCATAGAGACACAGTATCTATCGCAGAAGCAAAGACACACTCTTAGGTAAGGTAAAGCCATGGCTTCTTCAATGCACACTTTGTTACTGGCAATCGACGTCAGCAAGTTGGAAAACTTCATGACCGCTGGTGCCGTGGCTCCAATAGTCGTCGGACTAGTGATCTTTCGATTCGCCGCCAACGCGATGATCAAAGCCTTCGTCGTCATTGTGGCGTTGGCCCTTGGGGGCTTGGTCTATTCGCAACGCAGTCAAATATCTGACTGCGTTGATCAAGCCAAATTGATCGAATCCCTTGAGGGAGATCAGGCTCAATGCACAATCTTGGGATACGACTTTCAACTTGACATTCCTTGAGCAAGCGCTTTTAGTGACATAGATCTGCAGGAAGATCTCAAGTTCAGTAATTTGATCGCAAGCGTCTAGCCTAAGCGCATGGAAGTAGCCCTGATCCGCCATGCAATCCCTATTCGTAAAGAATTGGTGAGTGGTGTTGCGGACCCAGAATTATCCGCGGACGGTTGTGCTCA
>WLTJ01000084.1 GCA_009705435.1 Actinomycetota bacterium
CATCATCTGAATTGAGTTCGTCGTAGCGGTATCCACATCAATGTCCCAGTCGCCGTAGACCTGCTTCTTCATCTGCGCCCAACTCGTTGGTGAACAATTTTGTGCAAGATCAGCGGCGTACGCCAGAACATGGCCCATCAACTCCTCACCAGCCACGACTCCATTCACCAACCCCATCTGCATTGCTTCATCAGCAGTAATGACCCGACCTGACAAGAGCAAATCAAGTGCTCGTGGCATGCCAATCAACTTTGGTAGAACCCATGAGGATCCATATTCACAAATCAGACCGCGTCGACTAAACGATGTCGTCAATTTGATTCCACTGGCGGCGAAGCGAAGATCACAAAACGCGGCCAAAACGAAACCAACGCCAGCTGCTGCGCCATTGAGAGCAGCGATGATTGGCTTGGGATAGGAAACGAAATCACTAAAGCGACCGCCACCTGTGGCTGGTCCCGCGCCACCTGCAGGGTTAGCGCGAATTTGATTGAGCGCGTCCATGTCAGCACCTGGACAAAAGCCGCGACCCGCGCCGGTGATCACGACAACACGCGCCCCAGGGTTGAGGCGGCACTCTTCAAGTCGAGCGAAAAACTGCTTCGACATTGCGGCGCTCCAAGCATTCATCCGATCAGGATTGTTCAAGGTGATCACGCCGATACCCGGTTCTTGCACTGACAGGAGAACTAACTCAGACTGATTCGACATCCTCTTGACGATAGTCCTTTGCCAACACGACCTTGCGAGCCTGACGTGCATCACTAGCCAAATAGGCGCTTGCACCGAGAATCAGAATCAGTGCAGTCCATTGGTTCAAGCGCAATCCTCCGCCCTCCTTGGCCGCATCAATGCGTAACCCTTCAACCCAAAAACGACCAATGCCGTATCCCATGACGTACACCGCTAGCAATCGGCCTGGTCGCGCTGCCAACATTCGGCGACCCACAACAATCAAAATCATTGTCAGTGCCAAGTTCCATAATGACTCGTACAAAAAAGTCGGATGGAACAAAGTTCCCGCTGGATAGCCAGCATCCAAAACTTTGTCTGCATCAACTCTCAAACCCCACGGCAGAGTCGTTGGTCCACCAAATAACTCTTGATTCCACCAATTTCCCCAGCGCCCTACGGCTTGAGCCAATGGCAACGCGGGTGCGACTGCCCACAAGGTCTGCGCAACGGGAAGATTCTCTCTCTTCAACGCCCAGACTCCCACAATGATGCCTAACAACATTCCGCCGGGAATCCCTAGTCCCCCTTTCCAAATTTTGATGATGTCAAAGGGGTGATCAGAAAAGCGACCCCATTCTGTGGCCACGTGATAGAGACGTGCACCAATCACGCCCGCTGGCACCGCCCACATGGCGACATTATTCACCTGCTCAGGGCCACCGATACCGATCAAAGTCATCCGTTTGCCCCACAAGCGGACTCCCAAAATCACCCCTAGAGCAATCATCAAGCCGTAGGCACGCAATTGCAATGGGCCGAGGTGAATCGCCGAGCTACCGGGGCTCGGGATATACGAAAGGAGGTTCACCCAGTCACCTTGGCGGTAAAGGCGAGAGCCAATTCATTGATCAAATCCTTGTCATAATCCTGCGTCGCCACATGGAAACTGCGCTCAAGCAAAGTTCTTTCCACAGGTCCACCCCACTGCTCTGCCAATTGATCGCTAGTGGCTGGATCAACGACGTGATCGTTCTTCGATGTGATCAGCAACATCGGGATCGAGCACGAACTATATTGCGACAGCATCGGTTTGATCCCATCTTCAACCATGGAAACCAAAGGTGCCAAAGGTGTTCCCGCGTACGAACTTTCTTTCACATTCGGATCAGCAATGTCCGAACCAATACCTGGGAATACTTCGGTTCCTTCAGCAAGCAAACCCTTCACCATTTCCAACATTTCTTCGGCTTGAGGCTGCGAGGCGGGGTTGATACACACGATGCCAGACACCGTTGGTTGGCGCAATGCAGTCCACAGAGTCAATGCTCCGCCCATAGACAATCCAGCCACGACAACTTTGTCAACCCGCGCAGCAAGTCGCGCATACGCCGCCGCCACTTCTGCGGTCCAGTCACTCCAGCGAGTCGGAATCATGTCTGAAATATCAGTTCCGTGACCTGGAAGACGCGGAAGTTCTACGTCATATCCTGCCTGAGCAAAACTCTCAGCTACTCCGCGCATTGATGACGGATTTCCCGTGAAACCGTGAATGCATAAGGCCCCAATTCGAAGGTCTCCACTATGGCTCCAAGATTCTGCACCAACTACAACTGCGGCTTTGTCGACATGTTTACTCATGATCTATTTCTACCGCATGAGGAACATGAAACTAGGGTCGCTCACGACTCAGGTATGAACAATGCGCATGAAAGCCTCGACCACCGTCGGATCGAACTGAGTTCCAGCGGCGCGAGCGATGTAGCGCACGGCATCATCAACCGTCCATGCTTTTTTATACACCCGTTCGCTAGTCAATGCATCAAAGACATCGGCCACGGCGCAAATCCGACCAGATAACGGGACCTCAGTTGCCCCGATCTGACGCGGGTACCCAGTTCCATCCCATCTTTCATGGTGGTTCAAGGCAACTTCTTGCGCTAACTGCACCAATGGCGAATGACTTCCGGACAAAATTCGAGCACCGACCGTGGTATGCGTCTTCATCACTTCAAACTCAGCTGGACTCAGAGGGCCAGGCTTCAAAAGAATTGAATCTGGTATTGCAACTTTGCCAATGTCATGCAATCGCGCTGCTAATCGTAAACGCTCGCACCATGCGTGATCTTGACCTAAGAGCTCTGCTATTTCTCCACACATGTCTCCCACGCGAGTCGTGTGTTCACCCGTGTCTGTGTCGCGAAACTCTCCTAAGATCGCTAAACGCTCAAGAGCCTCCAATTGAAACTGCTCAAGTTCTGTTGTGCGACCCAAAACCAAACCTTCGAGTTCGCTGGTGCGCAATCGCAAAATCTCAGCCTGCTGACGCGACTCCTCCGCTTCGTGGGCAACCTGCAAAGTTTTAATCCGAATATCAGTGCCCTCATTGAAGATCAGTTGATTGGTTTCGAACTTGAGATCTAAGTGCTGAACGGCCTCTTCAAAGCGACACAGACGTTTGTACACCTCCGCTAGCGAGGAGTGAGCCGCCAAGATCGTGGGCTTAGCTCCAACGACTTGCGCCAACTCAAGGGCATGGTGCAAATGTATGAGTGCTTGCTCCTCGCACGAGGCCTCGATTTCTACCTGCCCACAGGCCAACTCGACTCTGGCACGCACGGCGTCATCAAAGGCGATGCTTGAAGAATCAAGAATTGCCAGAGCCCCATTCAGAAGTTGGCGCGCTTTATCAAAATTTCCGAGACCCCGGTAGGCGCTTGCCAGGGCTGCCAAAACTTCGGGAAGAAAGGCGACCGCATGAACGCGGCACAACTCAAGTGCTTTTTCACCGATTTCAATGGCGATCTCATACTCACCACGTTCAGCACGTAATGCTGAAATATTTGACCAAGTGATTGCATCAAAGTCGGGGCGATTTAATTGGGCATTGGCATTAATGGCCGCCTCATAATTGACGATCGCTCGATTGGTGTCACCTAATTCGTGATAGATCGTGGCAATTGTGTTGAGCATGTTGCCTTCGTCAATTCGGTGTCCCGTGCCGCGGTAACAATCAAGCGCCTGCAAGCAACACGACAGAGCCTCGCTGTGGTTACCAGAGTTTGTGTGCACTAGCCCAATGAGATTCAAAGCCCAAGCCATCACCAATGGCACATCGTGAGTCATCGCGAAGTCACGCGCCTCAACAGCGAGAGCGAAAGCATCACCGGGCTGGCCGTCATAGTGCGCCAAAGATGCCAGTCGATAGAGCGACTCTGCCTCACATGGCTGATCATTTTCAGAGCGCGCCACGGCGCGTGCTTGCTGAACAAGGGTGCGTGATCTCTCTGGTTCGGTGGTTTCGTGAGCACGGGCGAGATCTAGCAACAGACGCGCCGAAGCATGCGAGCGACTCCGAACTTCCGCTGCACCTATGCCAACTTGAGAAATCAACTGCTCTCCTGACCGACTTCCAACATGATGTTTTCGGCTCCGCTTGGCCCGAACTTGAATAAAACCTTAAAAATTCCCATTTATCAGGCAAGATGTACGAGGAAAGGGCCACCAAAACTGAAAGCTAGGCAACTTGTGACGCCACCAAAGATCGACAGCAAGGGCCGTAGTCGCCGGGCTCGTCATTTTGATCGTGCCGCTCTCTATGCCTTCGTCCCCGTGATCGCCATTATTCCGGTCTGGCTTATTGCCATGACATTGCTCTGGCTCCCCATTGGATGGCTCACGAATATCGCTCTATGGGAGATGTTGTTCGCCTACTTGGCCGCCGGATCAACATTATTTATCCCTAGCGTGCAGCGCCGTATCTTGACTCTCTTGATGGGCGCCCGCAAACCCACGTCGGGTGAGGCCCCAAAATTACAAAGCGCTTTCAACGAAGTGACTCAAGCATGGCATCTACGCGATCGAAACTTTGCTGTTGGGGTCGTGGACGATACCGAACTCAATGCCTTCGCTAGTGGCGGTCACCTAGTGATTGTCACATCTTTCGCTATCACAGAACTCAACCATGACGAATTGTGTGGCGTTCTGGCCCACGAATTATGCCATCATCTCGGTTCGCATACCGTTGCTCTGACCATTGGACAGTGGCTCACTTTGCCAGTTTATTTTCTAGCTCGCGTCGGCGCATTCATGCGCAATGTTTCTCACGCAGCCACAGACACGTTTGCGCGCCGCTCAGAATTAGCGCGCTTACTCGGTCGTTTCATTGCCGCGATCTTCAACGCTATGTCTCTATTTTTTAACGCTGGGTATTCTGCAATCAGATTTCTTGGAAACATGGTTGGTCGCTCGGCCGAGTTCCATGCTGACCAACGGGTGGTCCGAATGGGTTATGGTCGCCAACTCGCGGCTGCTTTAAAAAGAACAATTGTGTCTGGCATGCGTTCAACTTCACACCCTCCCGCACGTACGCGTATCGCCCGCATTGAAGCCGCCCTACGGCCAGACCGCAAAGGTCATCCTTCAACGACTCGTCCTAAACGGCAGCCGTGAGACTCTCGGTGTGCCGGGTGTCCATGTCGTGAAGTGATGCCGAATATGTCACAACTCGGCGAATCTCTCTCGATAGTTCTTGAACAGTCCGTTGCCTGAGCAAGCGCAGAGATAGCGTCGCAACTGATGTCGACGTCACCCAACGCCACCACCGAATCACCATTTCTTGCCGCCGCTGCGGGTCGTCATTACCTGCACACGCCTGTGTGGTTCATGCGCCAAGCCGGGCGCAGTCTCCCCGAATACAAAGCCATACGTGGAGATGGAAGCATTCTTGAGGCCATCAAGCAGCCCGATTTGGCTGCCGAAATTACCCTGCAACCAGTTCAGCGTTACGGAGTTGATGCTGCGGTCCTCTTTAGCGACATCGTGGTCCCACCCCATGCAGTGGGATTCGGCATTGATGTCGCCCCTGGGACAGGACCAGTCGCCGAGAATCCCTTTCGTTCACCGGAGGATCTTTTGCGCTTGCGTCCCCTTGAACCCCACAGCGATCTCGCCTACGTCATTGAGACCGTAAAAATACTTGCTAGCGAACTTCCTGCCAGCGTTCCGTTGCTGGCTTTCGCTGGAGCCCCATTTACGGTGGCTAGTTATCTCATCGAAGGTCGCCCATCGCGCACCTACCAAAATACAAAACGGATGATCCATCTTGAGCCCGCTCTCTGGCATCAACTGATGGATCGCCTCACTCAACATGCTGTGGCCTTCATTGATGCTCAACTGAGTGCGGGTGCTCAGGCGTTCCAACTTTTTGACTCATGGGCTGGTGCACTTTCAAACTCCGACTATCGCGAGTTCGTACTCCCCCACAGCAAAAATGTTTTTCAGCAACTCCGCGAACTACATCCAACTAAACCAGGCATTCACTTTGGCATCGGCTGTGATCACCTTCTGGAATCCATGTATGAGGCTGGACCACAGATCATGGGCCTGGACTGGAGAACATCAATTTCTGCCGCTCGCGCACGCATGGGTTCGTCGCTCATCGTTCAAGGCAATCTTGACCCAGCCCTCATCTTGGCTGGTCCTCAACCCGCCTTGGCGGGAGCGGAGCGAGTCATCAAAGATAATGCAGGGCATCCTGGCCATATTTTTAATCTCGGTCATGGTGTTGATCCCGCTACTGACCCAACGATCCTTGAAGATGTCGTTGCTTTTGTCCATGAATCTACGAGAGTTGAACAATCCTGATGACTAACCAGAACACCCGCACGGCAGTTTTATTGATGGCCTACGGCACTCCAAATACGCCTGATGAAATTGAGCCCTACTACACCGATATTCGGCGGGGTCGGGCACCAACTCCAGAGCAGTTAGTTGATCTCGTCAGCCGCTATGACGCCATCGGCGGTATTTCACCTCTCGCAGCACGCACTCTGGCGCAACGCGATGCCCTGCAAGTTTCCCTTGATGCACTGGCACCAGGTGAATACGAAGTGGTCCTCGGTCTCAAGCACGCCGAACCAAAAATCGAAACAACTGTCAACGATTTAGCAACACGAGGCTTTAGCCAGATCATTGGTCTCGTCTTGGCCCCACATTATTCGTCCTATTCCATTGGCCAATACATGGACCGCACGCGCGCCGCCGCTGAACCCCACGGCATCACCGTCAGTGGAATAGATAGTTGGGCACGCGAACCAGCATTTATTTCATTTCTTGCTCAAGACGTGCGTCAGCGACTCACAACAATGCCAGCCAATACCAAAGTTCTTTTCACCGCTCACTCGCTGCCGCAACGCATCATTGATGGAGGCGACCCCTATCCCGACGAGCTTCGTGCCACAGCCGAGGCAGTCGCGGCCGAGGCAGGACTTGCTTCGTGGTCTTCGTGGTCCATCGCCTGGCAATCTGCCGGTCGCACACCTGAGCCGTGGATCGGACCTGACATC
>WLTJ01000085.1 GCA_009705435.1 Actinomycetota bacterium
AATGGCTGACGATTCGATCCACTTGGGGCACGCGTGGCATGCCAGATGATGGCGTTTAAATCTGTCTCGGGTATTTGCTCATCGGCATACCGCCGAATCGTGCGCGTCGTGGCGATGACATTCAGCGCTTCCAACGAACCGTCAGTGGACATCTAGCGACCAGTGAAATTGGCAGGGCGTTTTTCCATGAAGGAGGCCACACCTTCTTTGAAGTCTTGAGTTTGAATCAATGGCAAGAGTTGTAAAAAGACATGATGAATGTTCTGTTCGAAAGTTTCTGTCTCTGCAGCCCGCATCATCCGTTTGATGGCACGCACAGCTAGCGGAGCGTTTGAGGCAATCTCCTGCGCTAACTCTGTCGTACGACTCAATAGATCCTCTGGGGCGACAACATGGTTAACCAAACCAAGCCCTAGGCCTTCCGCAGCGCTCAGGGTTCGTCCCGTAAAGCAAATCTCTGCCGCTTTGGCGTACCCCACGAGGCGCGGTAGCAGCCATGTCCCTCCACTCTCGGGCAATATTCCTCTCTTAGCGAAACCTGGAGCCAATTTGGCAGAAGACGAGGCAAGGCGTATATCGCAACCAAAAGCCAGATCCAGTCCGTACCCCGCAGCGCTGCCATTGAGTGAGCAAATCGTCGGTGTGTCGAGATTGTGGAGCACCACAGGAGGCGCCGTCCTCAGGTCAAACTCCCCTCCGCCAGACCCTGCGGCCGAATCTAAAACACCTAACGACTCTTTGCTGCCCATTTGCGAGGCCAGGTCGAGACCGGCACAGAAAGCTTTTCCCGCTCCTGTCAGGACGATACAACGGACCTCACGGGAACGATCTGCACGCAAGAGTTGCTCAGATAACTCGGTCAACATCGCACCCGAAATGGTGTTCAGACGCTCAGGGGCATTCAGGGTAATTGTGGCCACTTTTTCCGAAACTTCGTACAAAACCTCGCTCATATGCCCACCATAGTCAGGTTTTTGGTGAGAAGTACCAACGAACTAGCCCTCAGATTCATAGTTGCGAGGGCTTTTGGGTGATCAACGATGACTTCTACGGGTACTATTGAACCTTCCAAACCAATGAGGCATTTGCCTCTGATCTCCACAGGGGGAGAAAACATGAAGAAATCAAACGCACGTCGCGTTGGTGCACTTCTCGTCGGGTTCGCAATCTTGGGCGTTAGCGCCTGCGGTAGCGATGATGAGGCAGTCACCACCGAGGCTCCAACAAGCGAAGCACCTTCAACAGATGCGCCTGCAACAGGTGGAGAACTTGAAGGTATGAAGGGTACGACTCCTAAGGGAGCAGAAATCAGTGAGGAATGGCTCGCACAGGTTTCCGATTACTGGGTATCACTCGGTAACACGGCCCTTGCGGACTTCAACTACGCCGCTGAGGCATATGACGCAGCCATTGTTGTTTCTTTGGCTGTTGAAATTGCTGGCACCGATGGTGCCGCTCACGCTAACGAGATTGTCGGAATCACCAAGGGTGGCACAAAGTGCACAACCTTTGCTGACTGCATGGCAATCATCGCTGACGGTGGAGACCCCGACTATGACGGATTGTCAGGTCCACATGAATTCAACGGCAACGGTGAGCCCCTCGAAGGCAGCTACGCAATGCTTGAATTCGGACCAGACAACCAAATTACTGAGGAATCAAACTCAAATCTGATCGCAGCCTCGGCCCCCGAGTCGGCAATCGTTGAATTGGGCGTCACGACCTCAACACGCGCCGGTGACGGCCAGTTGAAGATCGGTTCATTGCTTCCTGAGACAGGCAGCCTTGCATTCCTCGGCGATCCAGAATACGCCGGTCTTGTTTATGCAATCAACGAGATCAACGTTGCTGGTGGTGTCCTCGGTAAAGAAGTGCTGTACACCCAAGGCGACTCGGGCGATACTTCAACTGACATCGCTTCAACAACCGCTGACCGTTTGATCAGCGAAAACGTTGACGCCATCATTGGTGCTGCTTCATCTGGTGTGACCTTGACCGTGATCGACAAGATCACTGCTGCCGGTATCACCATGTTCAGCCCAGCAAACACCAGCCCAGCCCTCAGTGATTACGCTGATGACAACTTGTACTTCCGTAACGCTCCAGCTGATGGACTACAGGGTGCTGTTGTTGCCAACCAGATCATCGAAGACGGTAACGCTTCGGTATACATCATGAACCTTGATGACGCTTACGGTAATGGTATTGCCGCAGTCGTGAAAGATGTTCTTGAGGCCGCAGGTGTTGAGGTTCTCGGAGTCAAGGCTTACGACCCAACTGCTGCGTCATTTGACGCTGAAGTAGCTGAAGTTGTAGCAGCCGATCCAGATGCAGTCGTGTTGGTCTCGTTTGACGAAGGTAGCCGCATCTTGCGTACTGCCGTCGAGAGCGGAATCGGCCCGAAGGTGAAGATGTGGTACGGAACCGATGGCAACATGGGTAACGGACTCGGAACCAACTTCGACGAAGGTAAGTGATTAGTTAGTTTCCTCAGTTCTGAGGTAGTGAGAGGGCCCTCGGGAAACCGGGGGCCTTTTCGCGTGCCAGACGCGTCTAGTCAGCCACCTGTGGACTTCGCCAAGGTGCCGAGGTACAACTCGATGACGTTGGGATCCGAGAGCAGTTCACGACCGCTTCCGGTGTACGCACTACGACCTTGATCAAGCACATATCCACGATTCACTACTTGCAGGCAACGGCGGGCATTCTGTTCAACCATCAAGATCGCTACACCTGTTGAGTTGATCGTGCGGCATTGCACAAAAACTTCGTCTTGAAGCGCTGGAGATAATCCAGCAGATGGTTCGTCCAAGAGTAAGATCTTGGGTTCGAGCATAAGAGCACGACCCATAGCGACCATTTGTCTCTCACCTCCTGATAACGCTCCCGCTCGTTGTGCAGCACGATCTCCAAGCTTTGGGAAAAGACTCACGACATAATCGAAGCGATCATGAAACACCGAGGGCTTCAAGAAGCAACCCATTTCTAGGTTCTCCTTCACAGTCAGACTTGGGAAGACATTCTTATTTTGCGGCACATAGCCAACGCCCATCGGAACTAACTCGTGGGCCTTACGACCGGTAATGTCTTGGCCCATCAATGTCACGGTTCCCGAACGAACTTTGCACTGTCCCAACACTGCTTTGAGCAGAGTTGATTTTCCAGCGCCATTCGGTCCAATGATGCCCACAAATTCGCCAGCATTGACCACGACATCGCAGCCATTCAAAATATTGACTTCGGGAATATACCCAGCTACAAGATGTGAACTTTGGAGTATCGCCGTATCTTCCATCATTCCTCCTCCAACAACGATTGACCCTGACGAGTGCCCAAGTAAGCATCAATGACGGCAGAATTCTTAGCGATGTCATCGGGCGTACCTTCAGCGATGATTCGACCCTCGGCCATCACAATGACCCAATCAGAAACATCATGGACCATATCCATATCGTGCTCGACGAAAAGTACTGTCATTCCTTGATCGCGTAAACCACGAATGTGTTCATTAAGACTCTGCTTCAGCGCAGGATTGACGCCAGCCATTGGTTCATCGAGCATGACGAGGGTTGGGTTCGTCATCAGAGCTCGAGCCATTTCTAGCAATTTTCGTTGGCCCCCGGATAATGCGCCAGCATATTCATCTCGCATGTGACTCATTTGAAAACGGCTTAATAGTTCATCGGCACGCTCGGTGATCTCATCTTCTTGGCCTTTCCACACGGCAGAGAATAAGCCATTCCACCACTTCTCACCTTTTTGATCTGTGGCTCCTAAACGCATGTTTTCAATCACTGATAATTTCGTGAGACTTTTGGTGAGTTGAAATGTGCGGACCATGCCAAGAGTTGCGGTCCGATGAGACGCAACCCTGCTCATGTCTTTTCCTTGAAATGTCCAGGATCCTGAGTTGGGTTGATCAAAACCCGTCAACAGATTAAAAAATGTCGTCTTGCCGGCCCCATTAGGACCGATCAATGCTGTGATGGAACCCTCCTGCACTTCAAAGTGGTCAACATCGACCGCAATGATTCCACCAAACTCCCGACGAATATTGTCAGCGGTCAAAATAGGATTTGGCTTGCGTGCACCTGGTGCACGCTCAACATCTCGTAGAGACTGCCGCGCTTTGGTCGCCACTTCGCCATATGTCCGTTCAACGTCCATCGAATGCCATCTCCTTTCGATTTCCAAACACTCCCTGAGGTCGATAGACCATCAAAAGGATCAATGTGATGCCGATCAGGATGAAGTTCAATTGCCCAACTTGAGTCGATTTCATAATTGTGACATTGCCGATGCTCACTGGATCTTTAGCGACTTGTCGCAAGAAATTGTCCATAAAGGTAAATAATCCCCAGAACATCATGGACCCAACGATTGAACCTGAAACCTTGGCAACCCCGCCCAAAACCAGTGCCGTCAAGATGTAAAAGGTGAGATCGCGACTGTAGTTATCTGGTTGCACGCTTCCGCGGTCAAGGGCGAAAATCATTCCGGAAACAGTGCCAATAACTCCCCCAAGAATAAGAGATTGCATTTTGTAGGAATACACGTTCTTACCAAGTGACTTCACGGCATCCTCATCCTCACGGATGGCCTTGAGGACACGACCCCAAGGTGATTTCATCAACTTGTAAACGACGAAACCAAAAACCGCCACGATCAGCCATCCGACGATGAGCACCCATAATTCACGACCAGTGAACTTGAACGGCCAAAAACCATACTGATCAGCTTCTTCGATACCGAAGTCATTGCCAAGCGCACGGAAACTACTTGAGAAACCGTTGATGCCGTCACTTCCGCCGAAATAAGTTTTGAACTTTACGGAACGCACGACTAAACGAATAATCTCTGCCGAAGCGATGGTGACGATTGCCAGATAATCGGCACGGAGACGAAGGGTTGGGATTCCCATGAGTAATCCCAATACGACTGAAAATAAAATTCCGAGAGGAATGCCCCACCAGAACGAGATATCAAAATAGTGGGCAGTCATACCGAGTCCATAGGCGCCGCAAGCCATGAAACCCGCCTGACCGAAGTTCAAGAGCCCGGTGTAGCCGAATTGCACATTCAACCCCAGCGCGGCAATGGCGAAATACACGGCGTTGATTCCGATGAAGCCCTTGAGGCTGTTTTCAAGAATGAGATTCCAATCCATGACTAACCAACCCTCTGTGCTCGACCAAGGATGCCCTGTGGTCTAAGCAATAGAACCAAAATTAGGACGAGCAAAGCCGGCGCCGTCTTCAACTCTGTCGGTACAACCAGACTTGATACTTCGACCATGACGCCGACGACAAAACCGCCCACCAAAGCGCCGAAGGCGCTACCCAGTCCACCCAAGGTGATACCGGCAAATAATAAGAAGAGCAGGCGGCCTCCCATATCAAAACTTACTTGCTCATCAAGTCCACGGAAAACCCCTCCAGCGGCAGCAAGAGCGCCTCCAATAATCCACACCAAGCGAATAACTTTTTCCGAATCAATTCCCGTCGCCGATGCTAAATCGGGATTATCAGAGACAGCGCGAGTTGCTTTTCCAAGTCGAGTGAAACGTAATCCCAAGGCGGTGACGATCAAAATAAGGAGGCTCAAAATTGACACCACGAAGTCACGGGGTGTGATGTTCACTGGTCCAAGATCCCAAGACCTTTGCAACGAGAAATCCGAAAAAGGACGCGTGCGTCCTTCAAACCGTGAAAGGAAAAAGTTGCGCAGTGCAATTGACAAACCGACGGTCAACACCATCTGAGTCACTAACCCAACTCCACGCCGGCGCAAAGGTCCAAAGATTCCCCTATTCAGCGCCCAACCGAAACCACCGCCGAGGATGATGCCCAACGGGGCCGCCCAAAATATATGGAATGTCCCATCAGGACGAATACCCGGAATGAAACTTAAAAATCCCAAAAAGGTCAGTCCAGTGACATTGAAGACAAATGTTGCGATTCCACCAAAGGTGACCATTTCGCCGTGTGCGAAGTTCGTCAGTCCAGTGGTACCAAAAATGAGGCTCAGACCAACTGAACACATGGCCAAAATCAATCCAAGTCGTATGCCGTCGGATATTCGCTGAGCGACGCGTTCAAAACCGGATTGGCTAACAGTTTGCGACCCGCCAGTAAAATATGTGACAACTTTTGTCTTTGTCACGAAAGAGTCGGTGAGAACATTTTGCACCGCAGGTGTTTTAGCATCAAGTTTTTTACCCGACGGCAGCGTCTGCTCATTGAGACTCACGATGTAATCCGCTCGGGACGGGACCGAAACAATGACGACTCCCTGAGCGTCAGTGATTCCAACCCCGACGATCTCACCATTGGCGTCGGTCACTGTTATCTCGACACCTGACAGTGGTTGGTTATCTGCCTTCCCATCGTCACTTCGAACTTGATCTCGAACTTGAGTACGAATGCTGTAGCCATCGTCGGCCGCTTTGGCGTTGCCAAAGGAGAAGCCCAAAACAGAACCAAGCGCGATGAGCACCACGAGACAGCGTCCCCCGATGGTTTTACTGATCGATACTTCCACTACACCCTCTGTCCTTGGCGAGCACGAGAGAACGCCACAGATTCAGACTACTTCTCAAGAACTGTCTAAGGTAAACCAAGTGAGCGCCGCACCGAAACCAACCCGCCCCATAGCGTTGGTATTCCTGGCAAGCGCGTTATTCGGTACGACGGGTACTGCATTAGCCAAAGGACCAGCAAATATTGACGCCATCTCCGCTGGCGTTCTCAGGCTCATTATTGGAGGTTGCGGGCTCACTCTGATCTCTTGGAGTCATATTCCAACTCTGAAGGATCAATCTCGCCGTCTGCTCTTCGGGGCCATCGCAGTGGCCACATATCAACTCCTCTTTTTTTATTCGGTCAGCCTGACGGGAGTTGCTTTGGCCGCGCTGATCACGATAGGTGTGAGCCCCTTATTTTCACGTTTAATCTCACACCTAAAGAGACAGCCGGCCCCATCCCCAATGTGGTACG
>WLTJ01000086.1 GCA_009705435.1 Actinomycetota bacterium
ACAATGACGGGTGTGCCGATTTGGGCAAAGTCCCATGTGAAGTCGGCGTCAAGATTGGCTTGGCGTTGACAGCCACCAGATAGACGAGTGCCAAGTTCGGCATCGGTTTGGTACGGCGTGTTATCAGAACGATGAATGGGTAGCGCGTGAAAACCGATGGCACCGATATCAGTTTTCAGCCAACGCACCATTTTGTAGAGGAACGCTTTGCCATTCCAAGCAGTCGACACATCTGAGCGGCTATACACAGCATGAGATCCGGGTGTTTCGTTGTTGTATTTGCTTCCTGACACCAACCACGAGCGAATCACTACATTGTCTTCGCCCACGGCCCAGATACGTTGACCGGCACGTTCGTATACCAGCCGACGTCCTGATCCTGAATTCGGTGGAAGGGGAGGTGTATCGGGTCCACTTGTGGCCACGGAAGACAGCTCATAGCCCAAAAGATCGACAGCTCCTGGGGCTGGCGGCGGAGTGTGAATCACCAGCGACGCTTCGTCTGGCCACACACCAAGTGAGAGAGCAGTTTCGCGACCAGTCTTACCATCTACATAAAGATCACGATCGGTTTGCAATTTTTCAACAGCGGTTGCGGTGGCATTGTCATACACGCCCGTCGCTGCACTATTGAGAAAGCCAGCGACGATCAGTGCCTCTTGCAAACAAGTGACGCTTGGTCCAGTATCGCCACCAGCAAGCGAGCGCACAGTCAAAACACAGGGTTCATCGCTTGTTGGTTCTTCGCCTGTGATATCGACGGGATCGGTGGCGGGTGCTATTGATGAGTCGGTTCCCGGAACGGTGGTGACAGGTTCAATGTCTACCAATGAACTGTCTACCAATGAACTGCTTGAGGTCGATGTTGAGTCGTTCGGAGATGTGCTCGTATCCGAACCGCCTGAGACCAAGGCCACCACCAAAATGGCCGCAGCAACAATTCCCACGCCAGACATCAGCAGGGTTCGGTTTTCAGTGGGGTTCATCGGTGGGAAGGTCCTTAGACAAAATGGGGCAACTCCACTTTACTCAGGATGGGGTAGGTGGGGTTGTCATAGTCGTCACTTTTAAGGTTCGTGTGCTAAGAGTGACATATGAGCAAAACCGAGTGGACAACTGCAGATATTCCCGATTTGGAAGGACGAACGGTTGTTATTACGGGCGCAAATTCCGGTTTGGGTCTTGAGTCAACACGCAACCTAGCGCGGGCGCGAGCCACAGTCATCATGGCCTGCCGTAACGCTGAAAAAGCAAGTCAAGCCGTCGCCGATATTCGAGCATCAGTACCTGACGCTCAGATAGTTGTGCAACAACTTGATCTCGCAAGTTTGGCCTCAGTGCGTTCCTTCAGTGAGGCTTTGCTCACAGCCGGAACACCGATCGACATTCTGATGAATAACGCCGGTCTGATGGCTCTTGATGAGAGTCGCACCGTGGATGGTTTTGAAACTCAGATTGGGGTCAATCACCTCGGGCATTTTGCTCTGACAGGGCTACTTCTTCCTCTTGTCGCAGCTGCTCCAAATGGTCGAGTCGTCGCTATCTCAAGTGATGGACATCGCCCTGGAAAAATACATCTTGATGACCTGATGTGTGATCAACGCCGGTACAGCCGTTGGGGTGCGTACTTCCAAAGTAAGTTGGCGAACTTATTGTTCACCTCCGAACTTGATCGACGCCTGCGCAAGGCACAGAGTTCCACGATCGCCGTTGCGGCACATCCAGGAATGGCAAAAACAGAACTCGGGAAAAACGGAAAATCGGTCACCAATGTGGTGATGCGTCGAGCGACTCCAGTCTTGATTCGCACTGGTGTTCAAGGCTGCGAATCACAACTTCGTGCGGCAGTTGATCCAGGTGTACGCGCTGGAGAATATTACGGTCCACGTTTTCATGCTTTCGGGCACCCTGTCTTGGAAACGCCAAGTCGTCGGGCACGTGATGTTGCCGATGCTCAAGGGTTATGGGAACTCAGCGAACGACTCACGAATGTGACGTACCAGTTCTAATTCGTGAGGAGATTTAACTCAATGCGATTCCCACTGGGGTCACGCAGAAAAATCTGACGATTGACGCCAGAAATTTCGGGAGCCACTCGATATGAGATTCCTTTTGCATCAAGGTGGCGACGGCACTCCTCAATATTTGTCACTGTGAGAGCAAAATGTTGACTGCGATCAATGACGGCGTCGGATCGCACCATGAGATGTAATTCATGTGCTCCGATGCGTAGCCAAGCGCCATCAATGGTGAATCCTGGTCGAGAAAACTCGCTGCAACCCAAACCATCCACATAGAAGGCAAGCGAATCTTCCAAGGAATGAACATTGAGATTGACGTGGTGTAACCCGAGGATTTCCATGTTGCGAGTCGACTTTCAATTCCTGTGTAGAGGCTCTGTCAGATGGTACCTGAGCATCTTGGTGTTCATAGTTTTATTGACTGCGACGAGCAACCTCGCGATACGGGAGATCGAGCGAGGGATCGGATTCTCGTGCAAGACCCAAGATTTTTTCTCCGATAATGGATTTTTGTATTTCATCTGTGCCGCCAGCGATTGATTGAGCAGGTGTGCTGACTAGAACTTCAGCAATCGTGGCATCGTGCGGATGATCGCCAGTTGTCAGCATGCCGTTGGCGCCGCTGATCAAGGTGTGCACGCGGTGAGCCATCCGTGCAACCTGTGAGGCAGCCAATTTGCCAAGCGAACCTTCGGGACCAGGCGGGCGTCCAAGTGCCCTGGCGGCTCGGGCTCGAAGTGCTGTCCATTCACTAGTTCTCTGAAACGAAATCAGAGCGGCGATCTCTTGACGAATCACTAGGTCGTGGGCGACCCCGTGTTGCTGAGCGCGTTCAATGACAAGATCAACTCGACCAGCCCGCTGTGGGTACCAGACATACGTTTTGAAGTGTTCTTCGGCTTCGGCTTCGGCCTCGCTCACGGCGCGACTTTGTTTTCCTGCAGATTCCACGAACTTGGGCCGGCGCATCGTGGAGAATGTTCGCTCATGAGCCAAAGTCGCCCGAGCTACTCTCCAGCCGTCGTTCAGAGTTCCCACTAGATGATTCGCTGGTATCCGAGCATCAGTCAAAAACACTTCATTGAACGATGCGTGGCGGTTCATTTGTTTGATCCCACGAACCTCAATGCCAGGTTGATGCATCGGTAAAATGAAATATGAGACTCCGTGATGCTTGGGTACATCCCATGATGTACGCGCCACCAGCATTCCGTAATCGGCATGGTGGGCACTGGTGTTCCAGACCTTTTGTCCGTTGATCACCCATTCATCTCCGTCCAACACTGCCGAAGTTGATAGTCCAGCGAGATCGGATCCTGCTCCCGGCTCACTAAAAAGTTGGCACCAAGTTTTCTCACCTGTCAGAGTTGGACGCAAAATCAGGTGACGCAGTTCGTCCGAACCATGTTCAACGATCGTTGGTGCCGCCAATGACATTCCGCTTCCAAGAGGCTGACCCACTGCGCCGATTAATCGAATTTCGTCAGCGACGACTTGATCTGCCCAGGCGGGGAGGTCTCGCCCAAAGCATTGTCGCGACCATGAGGGAACTGCCCAGCCAGCGTCCACCAACAACTCACGCCAAGCTTGGAGTGAAAGGGTCGGATCCCAATTGCTCATCAGCCAATGCCGGATGTCCTTTTCAACTGACTCGCGACTCGGAGTGTTCACGATCAAGAACCAGTGGGATCATGCAATCCACAGGCGCGGATCCAGATATCAGTGAGAGTGGTTTCGGCTTCATCGTCGTCATAGGTGTCTCCACCGACATTGAGCCATTGAGCAAAGCCAGACAACATGGAGACCAAAGCCGCTGCTGTGAGTGTGGGATCGATGGATTGATCGGCCCAGCCACTTGTTTGCCAGCGCTTGATCGAAGCGCTGACTCGTGAAATATGTTGCTGCCGCGACAGTAGGCGATTCTTTTGTACATCGTGATCGTGAGCAGATGCTTCATCAACGAGTCGATAGAGATCGGCATTACGGCGCACAACGGTCAAATAGTTACGATTTGAAATTCGCAGATTGTCAATCGGATTACCACTTCGTTTACGGTCAAAGGAGACGACGTCACGGGCGATCTCGCGATCAATGAGACCAGCAAGATGGCGAAAGACGTCGATCTTGGACTCAAAGTAGGTATAGAAACTGCCACGGGCGACATCGGCCTGCGTAATAATGTGCTCAATCGTGGTGTGCGTGAAACCATGTTGGTTAAAAGCAATACGCGCCGCCGTCAGGATATTTTGACGCGTGCGCGTGGCTTTGCTTGTTGGCGAAGTCTCCATGGCTGCGCGCCGCTCTGCTGAAACTCCACTGGCAATGAAACCGCCGCGCGTGGTGATGACTTTACTCATCAGTCAACCATCATCACGCCGGCACGACGAAAGAGATCGGCCTGCATTTCCATTGCCCGTAAATAACCATCAATAGTACGTTGCCGAGGTTCGGGTACGAAATGAGTAACACCCACCTCGCGATAATGGTCAATCTCGGCAAGGATGAGATCGTTGTCATCATCGAGTGCGTCCCAACGGGTACGCATGGAGATAGGAAAAGAACTTTCAGGTCGTTCAGCACGCAGTTTTTTGACGCGCCGTGCAGTTTGCTCGGGCGAGAGAAAGGCTCCGTGCCAGCCGTCTCCTACTGCAATAGCGCGCCGTAACGCCACATCAGCATGACCACCGATCCATAGTGGAAGATGGCGCTGTGGCTGCGGTTTGGTCCGCATGGAAACAAAGTGCGCATTATGTACGGGATAGTCGGCCGTGATGTGATCATCGGTCCATACCCGTCGCATAATGTCGATGGCTTCATCAGTGCGCTGGCCGCGCTCGGCGAAGGGTACGCCGAGAGCGTTGAACTCTGCTTCTAGCCAACCAGCGGCGATGCCGAGGATGACTCGGCCTCCGCTGAGATGATCCAAAGAAGCCACCATCTTGGCGACAATCAACGGATTGCGCATCGGTAAGACCAGCACTGTGGTTCCCAGTCCGACACGTTTGGTGTAAGCCGCAACCCAAGTCAGTGCCACAAGAGGTTCGAAGACATAAGCCGATGGGGGATAGTCGGCCCCCGTGGGTACTGCCACATGATCGCTGACCCAGACATCGCTATATCCGAGTTCCTCGGCAAGCACCGCTGCTTGACGCATCGCCTCACCTGATGCAGCAGGTCCAGCCTGAGGCAAATGGATCCCGGCAGTCACGGCTATTGAGGCGTTCATAGTAGGCATCATAGTCAGTTTCGACATCAATGTCGAAACTGACCTACAAAAGCAGTAGGGTTCGAGATGTGATTGAACGACATCTTGTGATCGAAACACCAGAAGGCTCAATGGGGACGTATGTGGTCCATCCACAAGGGGTCGGACCATTTCCTGTGGTTCTCTTTTTGATGGATGCCCCCGGCAAGCGTCCTCTCTTGCATGAGATGGCCAAGCGCATCGCCGAGCGCGGTTATTACGTGATGCTGCCCAATTTGTATTACCGCACGACACCGTCATTTGAACTTGACTTTTCCAGCAAAGAATCTTTTCAACGAATGGTGGAGTTGATGGGTGGCACAGGCAACCGAATGATCGCCCGCGATGCGTCTGAACTTTTTGCATATGCAGAAAAAGATTCAGTAGCCAATGCTCAGATTGCTGGTTGCGTGGGTTACTGCATGTCAGGTCCGTTTGCTTTGTATGTGGCCGCTGAACATCAAGATCGTGTGCGCGCCGCCGCCTCGTTCTATGGCGTGCGACTCATCACCGATTCATCCGACTCGCCGCATGCACAACTCGCCAATATCACTGGCGAAATTTATGTGGGTTGCGCTGAGCACGATGATTATGTGCCTTTGACTATGGTTGACGATTTTGAGACCGCAATGGTGGACTCCGGAGTGCGTGGAAAACTGGAGCGCTACTGGGGAAATCATCATGGTTTCGCCTTCAACGATCGTCCCGCTTATGACGCAGTCGCCGATCAACGGCACTGGGAAGTGTTGCTAGATCTTTTTGCCCGCAATCTTGGTTCGAGCGTCTGAAAAATCGTGACTGAAGCGACCAGCTCGGCGTTTGTCGACATTGAATTGTTGACTGAGCATGTCTTTGGCGTCCGACTTTGTCGTGGACCCCACAATTTCTTTTCCTTTGAGATGATCAGCGCAGTCGCCGACGCTCTAGAAAAACTTGACGCTGATGATTTCTGTCGCGTTGTGGTATTGCACGCCGAAGGAAAAAACTTTTGTGCGGGGGCAGATTTCTCTGAATCCGCCCCTAGTTATTCAACGGCTGATCTGTATGCCGCAGCCGAACGTTTATTTCGTACCCGTAAGCCGATCATCGCTGTCATTCAAGGTGCAGCTATTGGCGGCGGTCTAGGTTTGGCGATGGCTGCTGATTTTCGTGTCGTGTCGCCAGCGTCGCGTCTGAGCGCAAATTTTTCTCGCTTGGGCTTTCATCATGGATTTGGTTTGTCGGTCACATTGCCACGTGTTATCGGTGAGCAGCGCGCTGCCGAACTACTTTTGACAGGACGTCGTTTGACTGGCGAGATAGCCCTCTCCATCGGGCTAGCCGATCGTCTAGTCGATGACGATTCGTTGATGACCCAAGCCCTGATCTTGGCCGAAGAAATCGCCGCCGCAGCACCGTTGGCGGTGGAATCCATCCGCGCGACTTTGCGTGGCGATATTGCTGATCGTGTTCGTCTAGCCACTGCGCACGAAATGGCAGAACAAATGCGCCTTCGCCAAACCAAAGATTTCACCGAAGGCGCCAAGGCCATGGCCGAACGCCGAACACCCCATTTCAAACGTTCATAGCATCAGGAGAAAAAATGTCACATGTATCTGGAATCATGACCGTCGCAGACATGATGCAACCCAACGATCTCATTACCCATGTCCGGCGTCTGGAAGCATTAGGGCATCA
>WLTJ01000087.1 GCA_009705435.1 Actinomycetota bacterium
CGGGAAAGTTTTCAACATCTGTTGTCAGCATCAATTGACCACCAGGTTGATCGCTCGTGCTGCTCGGTTCACCTTCAATAACAAATGGGGCGAGGTTGGCGCGTGCGGCATAGATGGCCGCAGTCAATCCAGCGGGACCCGAACCGATAATGATGAGATGGTGATGAGTGGACACTTACACGCCTTCCTTGCGTTGGCGCTTGATCATCAAGATCGCGCCGAGGAGTACTAATAAAGAACCAACGATCAGATGGGACATCCATACCGCTGAATCGTGATCAAAAGGCCACTCAAGAAGATTGATGAGTCCCCGCGAAAGCCCAACCAGAAGTAACACAAGAGCCATGACTCCGAGGAAAGCAATCAATAATCCGAATACCAAACCGCGGGCGATCATCACAATCGGCTTAGTCGTACGATTGCGAACCTTGTCAATGCTCTCGACAATCGTCTGCGTGAATTCCGTAGCCCAATTTGGGTCGGTGAGTGGGTTACCAGCCATGGATTTGAGGCTAGCCACGAACCTGAGTTAAGGCACGATTTTCGCCAGCAGAGTGCAATCACTGAGGCGATAAACAGCAATTCCTTGGGTCACATCAAAGTGAATTTCTGCTGGTTGATCTGCAAATATGGAAATCGGCGACCCGACAGCAACTGCTGGTCGTAGATCATCAACACACAGGGCGTCCATGACGGTTGGGGGCAATGCGTCTGGCGCAAGCCATTCGTCCAGCAATGTTTGCAGTTCGCCTTCATTACTGATGACCTTGAACGATGAGGGGTCAGCCTTTGTGTCGACACCTGCGCCCTCTGGAGCCGTCCCTTCAGCCATCGGCGCAGCGCTCTCGGGTACAGCGTTGTCTGTTGCAAGATTGTCGCCCGCAGGACTGTCGCTGGCAAGACTGATTTTTGACGAAAACTGGTCAGCCTGTTCAGAGGGCGAATTTTGATTGATCGCTGCGCCGACAATGGCCACACAGGCCGCCGCCGCGGCCAATGACCCGATGTAGACAACAAAACGCCGCCGTCGTGGACCAACAACCTGTCCATGCGACCTTGAGAAAACTGCCTCCACTGCAGTATTGATCGTTGCTTGATCGACAACCACAGCCGATGACTGCAAGCGTCGGCGTTGCTCGGCAAATTGTGACATTCGCTTTTGCACTGCCGAACGAAACTCTTGCGGAACTTGGTCAAGGGTTATTCCTGCGTCAAGACACAGACTCGCGAGGCCGTCAATGTATTCCGGACTGTTGGGGTCAATGGTGTTGAGGTCGTCGTTCATGAAGGGCTTTCGCTGTCGGGTGTTTGACGTTCGCCACTGGGGTTTTGGTTCCCAAGAATCTCCGCCAGCCGTCCTCGGCCGCGGGCGATACGCGAACGTACGGTGCCAATGGGAACATCAAGGATGTGGCTAATTTCTTCGTAATCCAAATCGGCTACATCGCGAAGTACCAGCGCAACGCGGTATTCCTCGGGGATGAGAGCCAAAGCAGAGGAGAGTTCATCGTGGGCATCAATGTGTGAAAATTGATCCTCGGACCTCTGATCAGCAATATCGGTGGTTTCCCCGTCATCTTGCTTGAGCAGTGTGAGTGGGCGTCGCCGTCGCCGTCGCAATTCGTCAAGGGCGGCATTGGTGGCGATGCGATAAGCCCAAGTTGAAAACGCTGAACGCTCATCAAAGGAAGAAAAGTTTTTGACAATCGCCATCATCGCGTTTTGGGTTGCGTCATCTGCATCAGACTCGTTGCCCAAAATCCGCCAACAGACGGCGCGCATCATCGAGTAGTTATCTCGCAATAATTGTTCAAGGGGCGCCATGATCCTCTTTTTCAGGGTGCGTTGACGATGCTGATTTCACTGATGTCGCCTCTGTAAGGATTTTTGTCGCTGCACAAGCCACTGGCGCCAACTTTTCTGAGATAGACCAATGCATATTGGTTCGGCGTGCTGAATGTAGCCGAGATCGTGGAACCACTTTCGTCAGTCCCTTCCCAGATCGGCGAGCCCCACAGTGCTATATCATCACTATTCGTGTTTGCGGCATAGACCTCGGCCTTCCAATCTCTGCCAAGAACCCCAATTTGTAGTTGGGCCATTGCCGAAGCGTTGATTTGCACAACTACTCCAACACCGCTTTTACTGCCAAAGGTTGAAGATTGGTAGCAATCAGTGGACCATGCGGTGCTCAAGTCACCATCGGTGATGTTTGCGAGTAGGGCGGGGTTTTCCTCACCATCATCACCTTGGGGGTCAAATGACTGAACCCCGGTGATTTTGATGGGGTCAGTGTTTGTCACCGAGTTAGCCAACGTTGTGTCGGGGGCAACTATTTTCGGGTCACCACCATCAAGCATCTGAGGAATGATCAGCAAAGCCAGGAGCACAGAAACGACGATGCCACCGATCAACAAAGGGGATGGTCTCCACTTCTTCTGCTGGCTTGGTGGAGGGGTCAATCTTTCATCTTTTGGCAAGCGAGGCGGGTTGCTGGGGGTCGGCGTGCGGATTGTGCCCGTCGGCGTATGGTTTTTTGGGCGAATCACTTTGCCCGGTGTTGGAGTGCGATCGCGTTCGATCCGAGGTGCACCCGTTGCGGGTTGGGATTTGCGGGCATTGATGACTTTTTGAATCGCTTCGCCGGCTTCTCGGGCATTGGCGTAGCGATCTTCCGGTTCGCGAGCCAACAGTTTGTGAATAATTGTGGTCACCTTCGGGTCCACATCAGGTCGCAAGGTCGACAAGTCGGTGGGATCGCGATGCAAGCGTGCGAGAGCGATATCTGTGTCATTTTTACCGACAAAGGGCACCTTGCCAGCGAGGCATTCATAGAGCACTAACCCCAGTGAGTACAGATCAGCGCGTCCATCCAATTGATCGCCGCGGACTTGTTCAGGCGAGAGGTACTTCGCCGTGCCCATCATGATGTTTTCACTCGTCAGATCTTCATCGCCGTCCAAAATTTTTGCGATCCCGAAATCGGTGAGCAGTACTTCATTTCGTTTACTGATAAGGATGTTTCCTGGCTTGACATCACGGTGAATGAGGTCTTGCTGATGGGCAGCGTTCAGAGCAGCGAGCACATAAAGGCCAATGTGTAAGACCTTACTGACGCTCAATGTTTGATCATGATCCAGTTCTTCTCGAAGGGACCGCCCATCAATGAAGGCCATGATGACTGCCAAGCGACCGTCATCTTCGATCGCATCATGAACGGTCACGATGCTGCTGTGATCTAACTTTGCCGCGGCAATTGCTTCTCGACGAAAACGCTGAGAAAGCGTTGATTCATTGGCTAAATGAGGCTTAAGAAGCTTGACGGCGACAATACGACCAAGTTGCAAATCGGTCGCCCGCCACACATCGGCCATGCCACCGTGAGCACGAATTTCCTCAAGGCGATAGCGACCTGCGAGAACAGTTCCAGGTTGCGGGCTTGAGGGGTGAGAGGACGAAGACATACTTGACAGGTAACGATAGTTCTCACGACCAGTCCCTCAAGGTAATACCAAGACCGAGCAAGATCTCAGCACGATGACAGCGTTGCTATCGATTTTCGAAGTAGGCAACGCCGATAGTTCCGCGTCCAGCATGGGAACCAACGACCGCACCAATTTCACCGATGATGATTTCACCTTCATAGACGGTCTTCAGTTGAGCCATGAACGCATCAACATCTGAACTTGCGGCGGTGAGAACCGACAACTGACTGATTCCAGGGTGGATCATTGCTTCACGAACTTTGTCAACAAGAAAAGTCAGAGCTTTTGAGCGAGTGCGGACTTTGCCACCCTCTTGGACGCTGCCATCGCGCACCTCAATGATGGGTTTCACTGAGAGCACTGACCCCAGCATTGCTTTGGCCCCTCCGATACGACCGCCTTTGCGGAGGTTTTCGAGGGTGTCTAGTGCTCCCCACACCTTGCTGCGGCTTGCAAGATCGCGGGCCATGGCTTCAACTTCGTCAATCGTGGCGCCACCCTGAGCCGCACGGGCACAGGCGATCACGATTGATCCGAGTCCCATCGTGACTGTCCGACTATCAACGACACGGATGTCAAGAGATTCTTTCAACTCTGTGGCGGCAACCTCAGCGCTCTGCATCGTCCCAGACATCGCCGATGACAAGTTGATGATCACAACACCAGTGGCTCCCTCGCCTCTCAGTCGTTCAATTGATTCCTTGAAGCGTCCAGGTGAAGGGGCAGCAGTTGTTGGTAAGTCAGATTCGGTAGAGCATCGCTCCCAGAACTGACTGGTTGTGAGTTGCTCACGATCAATCAGTTCATCGTCACCGAAACGAATAAAGAGGGGAACGACTTCGATGCCAAGTTGTTGCACGAGAGCGTCGGGTAAGTCGCAGGCACTGTCGGTAATAATTCGTACGGAAGAGGTCACATGGAGAGATTAGTCCGCTGACGCAGTATCAGTATGAGTCGCGGAGTTAGGCGGAGGGTGTGAGATTTAGCTTTCGTTGCGAGGCTCTACGCAGGTGAAATACCCACCAAATGATCAAAAGTAGGAGCGCGAGACCTGTCACCAACTGACCTAATCCTGCAAGCGCATTGACTCGTGCCGTCAAGGTGATGGAGCGACCAACCGCCACATCCCCGCTCGGGCTGAATAATTGCAGACTGACAGGAAAACTTCCGTTGCTCTTTGCCACGACTGGAACCTCAATTGATGTCGTCATCCCTGCGGGCAGCAGCACAACTTGTTCAGCGGCGTTGAAGGCGAGTTTTGAACTCGTGAGTCGTACTCGCACTCGCACGTCATAGTCATTGTCATTGCGCAGTGAGATCCGTAGTGAACTTTCTCGGCCACCAAGGGTGAAGGTGGTTGAGGTTGGGGTGGAGATCGCTTCTCCTAAGAGAAAAGTCTGCAACCAAATAGCGTCGACGTAGGACTGTCGCTGCGTGCTGCTGAGAGTGCGCGCCGGCATAACGCTGAGCAAGTCTTTCCACTGTGCTGCTTGCGCATCGCCGGGTGCCAGCATCGAGGTGTAGGCGTCAACTCGTTCCTGAGTTTGGGTAAAAAGTTGCTGGCTGATTGACGGAACGTCTGCATCTTGCGCAAGGTCTAGGGTGAGTCGCGAACCGTCTTTGACTTCATGGGTCATAGTGCTCAGTAGATCGCCGAGGGGAACAAAAGTGATGGCCGAATTTGCCTGAAGAGTTGCTCTCAAAGCAGTCAGCATGGCTGTTGACGGCAATGCTCCAGAGTCGGTGCTGAGAAGGACACCGTGATCGGAAGTCGAGAAATCGTCAGCATTTAACTCAGAACGCAGCATCTTGAGTTCGGCCAATATCTGTTGGGCAACGAGGTATGCGCCACCGCGTGGATTTTGCGAACCACGAGTGAGTGCCGCACTCAGTTTTATGTCAACAAAGGCGGCATCAATGACTCCGCCATCGGGCAACTGCAATTCAACAAGGCCAGTTGGAGGACGATCAACATCCGCACCTTTGGTTTCTTGTGAGGCTTCTCTCAGCATGACGATGTTACGGGCACCGAGGTTCCGTAACATCTGCGCTCCACCTCCGAATAATGGCGTTTGCTGGAACCAGATGTCTCGGGTTGCTTTGTAGGTTGGTAAAAGCCGTCGCAGAGTATCTTCACCTAGACGCAATTGCTCAGTAAAGATTGTCTCAGACTGATCTGCGAGTGCTTGATTGACATCAACATATGTATTGCTGAGAATAGTGAGGGACTGTGTCGACTGCAGGCGAACCAAAAGATCACCATCCTCAAGCGTGGAACGATCAAGTCCTTCAATGAACTCTGGGCGTATGGCCAAGGTGATCGGCGTAGTCGACAAATCTTCGAGTGATGCAATAGTTTGTGCAACCGAGACGCGGTCGTTGTTGCTGATCAGTGTTGAAGAATCGCTTTGGCGAGTGACATCTCCGTCTAACGAGCCAATCAACGCCACCCGCAAATCGTCTTGGGTGTTAGGCATCGTAAGTTTTGCGCCAAGACGCTCGACAAAAGTCACGAATTGACTGACAACGGTTTTGCCTTGCTGCAATCCGATGGTGATCGGGTAGAGCCCAGTGGCGGACATTTGTAGAGCATTCGTGGTTCGGGTGTTGATTTCAATTGGAATGGCAAGATTGACGCGTCCAGTGATTGGGTCCCACAGAGACGAGATATCGACGACAACGGTGTCAATAATTTGAGGAAGCAAATCGTTGACGGCATCTCGAACATCTTGGCGAGTTTTGACTGGCTGATAAGAGGTGACCACTATTTCCGTGGGTTCATCGCTGTCCACGTCACTACCGCTCAGAGACAAAGAAACATCAAAAATACTTCCCTCATTGCCAGACACGAATTGGTCCTGGGTAATCACGCTGTTAATCGATCGATCGCCGGCAGCGTTTGCCGACATTGGGTTTTGGATCCCCGTCAAACTCAACCCGAAGATGCCACAAGCGAGAAGCAGGCGACTATTCATGACTCAACCGGAGCGTCCCACTGCATCACTCGCAGAGTTTCAGGAAGTGTTGTGAATCCCAACCGATGGTATAAATCTAAAGCCCGCTGGTTGTCAAGATGGGTGTTTACTAAAATATCGCTGACCCCGGCTTTGCCCAACCACTTCAAACCGTCCTGTAATAACGAGGTGGCGACACCTTGACCAGCGTGTGTTGGTGAGACTGCCAACCTCTGAATAAAACCAGCAGAACCATTACGACCCGTGATCATGTAGCCAACGGGCTCGTCGGTTGAGGTGAGTGCGAGACGGATGCGGTGTGTCGGGGTCGCTCGGCAGGCTTCGCGAATGCCTAGCGCATCAAGTTGCCAGCCGAAGTCGAATGCTTCTTGGTCAATGCGTGCCGCTATGTCCATTGAGCGGATTGTGCGCAAGGCGCGCATTTCATGATGTGGCACAGGGTCGTCAACCTTGCTGGGCGTCGAA
>WLTJ01000088.1 GCA_009705435.1 Actinomycetota bacterium
ATCGTGACCAGAAATGGCGCACGGGGCCGATCCACCGCAGCCCGGCAACAGAAGCGGGGGATGACAGCTAGAAAGAACGCTGACCGCGAGAAAGTTCGCTGACCGCACGCAAAGACGTGCCGTGGTTTTCTAGCAATAGAAAACATCCGACCCGTCGGTGAGATTGCGTCAGTCTCGAAATCGGGAATGGTCGTATCACGAACGCTCATCGCCTGATGGACGGGGGTTCGATTCCCCCCAGCTCCACTAAGGGGGACTAGGAGAAATACCGGTCCCCCTTAGTAGAAATCACGGGCTTGGCGTCTACCTTGATTTGCATGAATCCGAACATGTCTCACCCGTCCTACGACGGTGATCTATATACCGATGAGGCTCTCCTCAATCCCTATGAGCACTACCGAACCTTGCGCGATCTGGGTCCCGCTGTCTGGCTTACTGCTCACGAGGTTTACGCAGTAACTCGCTACCAGGACGTGCGTGCGGTCTTGTCTGATCCGGAGACGTTTTGCTCCGGGCAAGGGGTCGGTCTCAATGACCTTGTCAACCAAGCAGGTCAAGGCTCCACCCTCATGAGCGATGGCGCAGAACATGATCGCATCCGGTCGGTGACCGGCAGTGCTCTGACAGCAAAGGCCGTCTCTGCGTTAAGACCTGACGGTCACATCCGGGCCGAGGAAATGGTCGATCGACTTCTTCAGCAGTCAACGTTTGACGCCGTACCCGATCTGGCAGAAGTGCTTCCCACCGAATGGGTGCCCGACTTGTTGGGTTGGCCCGAACAAGGACGCGCCGACTTGCTGAAGTGGGGAGCAGCCAACTTCGATGTGCTTGGCCCGCTGAATCAACGAGCCATCGATGCCACGGAGTTCGCCATCGAGGGAGTGAATTTCGCCGCCTGGGTCGCGTCAGAATCGTTGCCGGAGGGGTCGATGGCCGCAGGAATATTGGAAGCGGCCGCATCTGGCGTGCTTCGGCCTGAAGAGTGCCCAATCGTGCTCTGCGATTATCTCTTCCCATCGCTCGACACAACGGTCAGCGGACTCGGTGCTGCGATCTGGCTGTTTGCTACCCATCCCGACCAATGGGATCTCTTTCGCAGCGATCCCAGTCGAGCTAGACAAGCATTCGACGAGGTGCTTCGCCTGGAAACGCCGGTCACGGGATTCACTCGGGTGGCTACCCGGGAAGCAGTCATCGGCGATATCGAGATTCCGGCCGGCGCACGCGTATTGGTGAGTTTTGCTTCCGCTAACCGCGACGAGCGCAAGTGGGATGAACCCGAGAGGTTCGACATCAACCGAGCCAATGCTTCGCACTTGGCATTCGGCTATGGGGTCCACGCTTGTGTCGGCATGGGCCTCGCTCGATTGGAAGCCACCGAGGTGTTGTCCGCCCTCGCTCGTCGCGTGGAGCGCTTTGAGTTGGTTGCCCCTCCCGTCCGAAAGTTGAACAACACCATCCGCGCCTTTTCGTCGCTGCCGATTCGCATCGTTGCATCTTCTCAATCGGATGTGATTGTCTGAGATGGCCCCAGCTCCACTAATAAATTTAGTTCTCGACGACAAGTTTGTCAGAGAAGTTAACCCGCCTACAGGAACCACCGAATTGAGATTCAATTTCTTGAATCATTTTCAACGAACCGCCAACGTAGAGGGACCAAAAGTCAACATCGGTTCCAATGAACCAAGCATGATCATCTGGCCACACAAGGTCAGGATTGCGCCATTCGTCTGAACCTGGATATCTCAAATCACCTATCGATAACGAGTCACCCGTAAAAAGACGGTAGTTCCGATTTGGCATTTCAAGTCTTGAGATTCGAGAGAGTTCTTTGTCGTTCGACTCCGACCAGAAGCCATGCCCATCCCAAATGCCGAATGTCAATGTGCTCCGAGTCGACGAATATCGGGCACAAGTAGAACCCAGCACAACGAACATCTCCCTATACGCCGACCACCAATGCTGCACTCCTGGGGCTGGCGCAGAAAGCCGAACGACCGCTTCAAATGTGTTCGGGATCAGGGCTCCCACCGTCCATGCGCTGCTCGCGCATCCTTGGCGAACCCATTCTTCAATGCCGCGTGTTGTGATCGGCGAAATTGACTCGCCAAATGGGAATGTGCTCACGAATTCAAACTAGCCAGACGCACGCGAAATCTGCTCTCTGAGCGAAGCCACCCGCCTAGATAGGCTTACGCATATGGACGGTCGCCGAGCTCGACGGATGACTAATCGCCAAAATATCCTTGCAGTCGCCCGCGTCATGATTGACGAAGGTGGACTGGAAAACCTCTCGATGCGGGCACTCGCCGAAAAGGTTGGGGTCAGCGTCACGACGCTGTACAACTTATTCGATACTCGCGAAGCAATCGTCCGTGCAGCACTTGATCAAGTGCTTGCTGAGATCACTCCTATCGTCGGTTCACTTCAACCAAGCATGTCTCTGGGCCAAATCTGCCAAAGCGCAGTCAGTATCAGCAACGTGGCTTTTCAGGCGATGACTCCTTCGCTTTTACTTGCCGTGATGAGCGACGATGCGAACCCTCGCGAGTTTTTCATTGAACACCATGCGTCCGATGGCATTTTTCCTTTCTTACAACAAGCGCAAATTCAAGGCGAACTTTCCAGTGATGCCGATCTTGCCGACATCACCACTACCTTTGAAGCAGTCATTTATTCGGCCTCCCGATTCTGGGCCATGGGGCTCATCAATACTGATGAACGCACGCGTCGAATTCGTATCGGCGTCAAGTTGGCGTTGCTCGCCTACGCAACTCCGCAGGGACGTCAATCGCTCGTCGAGTGACCCAACTTAACTCGCCGGATAGCGCACCATTCCAAATGCTGTCCCATGCAAGATGTGCCCCTCGTCGTCAATAAAGAGTCCAGCAAAGACAGTGTTATAACGCGAACTACCGGTGATCCATGTCAAGACAGATTCACCAGTTGTCCAATCAATACCTTCTAAGGCCCACTTGCCGTCACGGCCACCAACTGTGTACAAAGTGTTTGATCCAAGACTCACCAACGGAACCCCATTCGCCGATGAAACTTCTTGATTAACCCAAGACGAAGCAAACGCTTGCGCTACTGGATCCCATGCGAATTTCTGCATACCGTGCGGAGCGAAGGCCGGATCGGCACCCGAATATGACACAAGAAGTCGAGCAGCTTTGGCTGGATAACCGTCGGGAATAGTTGGCGAGTCGTTGTTGACGACAAGCGCCCCATATCCACCAACCACAACACCCTGCTCACTTTGGATCGCAGTCAGTTTTGGGTCCCCCATCGTCACGAGTTCTTGACCAGCAATCTGCGGAGACAATGCGCCCTCAATCGGTTCCCAGTCCTGCGGTGCACCATCTCTCCAGAACAACACAACATTCATCTGTTCATCACCGTCGGTAATGACGACGAAGCGATCATCGCAATAGCCCATCAAGGCTGGAGTGGCGCCACTTCCCTTGCCGGCACTATTGGAATAAGGGGCCGACCAAGCCCCATCCGCTGGCGATGTTGAGAGTTTTGTTCCGTCCCACACAACTTTGTGCATCTCGTTGAGCGACACCGCGTAGATGCCACCTTGGTCGTCAACGGCAATCGAGTTGCGCACCCAACTTGCGCTAGCGAGGGTCACTCCACTGGCGACAACCTCTGCGTTATGAGCTGCCGCAGCCTCCTGACCGGGCAAAGCAATAGCAACATAGTCAGAAAAATCGCGATCAAGAACGACTATCCAGCCTTCATCGGTCACGACGACCAACTTGCCGTCAAATGTCATATTCACGCCGACGAACCCACCCGTGATTTCAGCGGGCCGCTTCCACTCGTCACGCAGAATGATGGGTGAACGCGGGTCGCCAACCGTTTGATCTTGGTACGCGAGAACCGAGTCCTCCCCACCGATAAACAATGTGTTGTCAACATCAAGCGCGTAATAAATGCCCGTCAAACCAAGCAGATATTTCGCACCGAATCCTAAACCCGTGAGCGCCAACTCGCTGCCCGACTGTTGATCCATCAGAGCGATGTTGGCATCGGCTTCATCGCTGGATAACAACTCTTTGTCTGGCCGTGGCAACTCTGCAAGTAACTCAAAAGTTTTCGCATCAATTTTGCTAATGCGGTCAGCACCGTTACTCCAGATCACACGCGAACCATCGGGATACTTTGATGAGATAGCCAACCCAGCATGACCAGGTCCGAGGTGCACATACTGCACATCGGCTGGTGTCAACGTCTGCGTTGAATCGCGCGGACCAGCAGTCGGCGAACCGTTTGATTGAGAGGCATCAATGTGACCGATCGGGGCAGGGCTATCAGCAAAGAACGGATTCTGAGGAGGGTTCTCACATGCAGCGGAATCTGCCGCAAGCGTTGTCGTCGTCTGCGCAACAGTGGTTGGCGACTCAGTACTGACCGGTTGGTCGGAAGTGGAGTCACTCGAACTGCACGCCGCGAAGGCCAATCCGCAAGCAAATAAGAGAGAGATTCTTGAATACCGAGGCGATGGGTTCATCAACTCAATATAGTCTGAATTTCAATCTATATGTAACGATGTTAAACAAACTTCGTGCGCACCGTTTCCCTCAAAATTGCCTGTCAAACAGCACCTTTGACTGGCTGCAGATTGTTTCGCTCAGCGTTTGCGAATGACTCCGTCTTTAATCGCCGCAGCAGCAACGGCCGGAGCAACCCGTTCAACAATCGTGCGATCAAACACTGATGGAACGACGAACTCAGGCTTGAGGTCTGCATCAGACACTGATTCGGCAATGGCAATTGCCGCAGCCAACTTCATTCCTTCGGTGATGTCAGTTGCGTGAGCATCAAGAGCACCTCTAAAGATTCCTGGGAACGCCAAAACATTGTTGATTTGATTTGGATAGTCACTTCGACCAGTCGCCATCACAGCTGCCAGACCATCACATTGCTCGGGACGGATTTCAGGATTGGGGTTAGCCATCGCAAACACGATCGGGCTTTTGGCCATTGAGCGAACATCGGCAGCTGTAATCAGGTCAGGTCCACTCACGCCAACAAAGACGTCTGAGCCCTTCATCATGTCGCTGATTGTTCCCATGCGACGCGAACGGTTGGTGTTATTAGCAAACCATTCCTTCGCCGAGTTCATCTCACTTCGACCTGAATAGATCGCACCAATACGGTCACAACCAATGACGTCGCCCACTCCAGCGTTCAACAAAATCTTTCCAATCGCCACGCCAGCAGCACCCACTCCCGCAATAACAACGGTGAGATCTTCCATCTTCTTGCCCGTGATCTTGAGTGAATTCCATAACGCCGCCAATGTCACGACGGCGGTGCCGTGTTGATCATCATGAAAGACGGGAATATCAAGACTGGCGCGCAAACGCTCTTCAATCTCAAAACATTCTGGCGCCTTGATATCTTCCAGGTTGATGCCACCGAAGGTCGGGGCAATTCGTTGAACAAAGTCAACGACTTCATCAGCAGTTCGCGCATTAATGCAGATCGGAAAACCATCAATGCCACCGAACTCTTTAAACAGCAAGGCTTTACCTTCCATCACGGGCATCGCGCCTTCGGGACCAATATCGCCCAAGCCCAAGACAGCGGTGCCGTTACTCACAATCGCTACTGAGTTTTTGCGAATGGTGTAATCGTGTGACAAGCCAGGATCTTTTTCAATGGCGGTGCATATCCGAGCCACGCCTGGGGTGTAGGCCATTGACAAATCATCACGGTCATTGACGGGAACAGTTGAGAGAACTTCAATCTTGCCGGCCTCGTGCATCTTGAAGGTACGGTCCCACCAATCAAGGAGAGTGACGCCAGAGAGTTTGCGTACGGCTTCAACAATGCGAACTTGATGCTCTTCATCACGACACAGAACTACCAAACTTCGGCGAAGAACCGGACCACGAACATCGAAGCCATCGAGCGCGCCGATGTTTCCACCAGCTTCTCCGATAGCAGTGCATAAGCGTCCAAGAGTACCTGGAACATTATCTAGTTGACAGTCAAGGGCGATGGAGAAGGCGGCGTTCGGTTTAATACTCACAAGGGTTAAACACTAGAACACCGCCAACTAAAACTTGCTCTTTTGTCTCTTATTCTTTAGGCTGACAGCATGCGCATTACTTCCCCTCGTCTTTTAGTTGCAACCTTGACACTTTCAATCATCACTATTTCTTGTGGGGGCGGAGGTGATGCCATGGGCGGCAATAGCAGCACTCGACTCAGCGACGAAGCATTTTGCGCCAAAATTACGGCGTTGAGCAACGAGACTTCAGGTGGCGACACCGCGGAGGCGATGTTGGAGATGCTTCAGGTCATACAGGACATGGCAAAAGTAGCACCCACCGCTGAATTGCAAGAGGCGCTCGAGGCGTACGCCCCATTGTATGAGGGGATGTCGAAGTTGGATCAGGATGATCCCGAGGCCCTCTCGGCTGCGGTCGACGAATTGTTCACCCCAGAAGTAATGAAAGCTGGAGAAATCCTCGAGGCTTATTCCACAGACGTTTGTGGAATTGAAGATGGCAGTGATTCATCTTCGCCGCCAACAAGTTAAACCTATTCGCCCGTAATTTCCTTACGGAGTTCACGCTTCAGAAACTTGCCGCTGGCGTTACGAGGAATCGGTTCATCACGGAACCAAATCTTTGATGGGATCTTGAAACTGGCAATCTTGCCGGCCAAGAAATCTCGCAGTTCGACATCGCTCATTGAACGTCCAGGACGCAACACAATGACGGCGGCTACGACTTCGCCGAGTCGTTCATCGGGAATGCCGAATACGCAAGCTTCAGCAATTGCGTCGTGGTTATAAATCGCGGTTTCAACTTCGCTGCAGTAGACATTTTCGCCACCACGAATCACCATGTCTTTTGC
>WLTJ01000089.1 GCA_009705435.1 Actinomycetota bacterium
GAGGGACGCTTTCGTGTTCCACCAATCGTTGGATTGGACGGTTGAGATGACAACAATTCCTAGCACTGCGGCTGCCATCGCCGATGCTGTTCGCTCTGGAGTCCTGAAGGCCACTGATGTTCTTGAAGCACACTTAGCGCGTATTGCTGAACGCGAAGGAGAGATTCATGCCTTCAACTTGGTGACTACCGATGAGGCACGTGCTGCCGCTGCGCGCATTGACGCCGATGTTGCTGCAGGTCGTGATCCAGGAGTGCTCGCAGGTGTGCCGATAGCGATTAAAGACAACATGTGCACACGAGGCATTGCAACCACCTGTTCATCGAAGATTCTTGAGGGCTGGCGTCCGCCGTATGACGCAACTGTTGTTCAGCGTTTAGCGGCTGCGGGAGCGGTCACAATCGGTAAAACCAACCTCGACGAATTTGCTATGGGGTCAAGCACCGAGAACTCGGCTTTTGGTGTCACCTATAACCCGCGCGACATCACTCGCGTGTCAGGTGGTTCAAGTGGCGGAAGTGCTGCTGCTGTCGCTGCTGGTTTTTCTCCGATCAGTATTGGTAGCGATACTGGTGGCTCAATTCGTCAGCCTGCAGCATTATGTGGTGTCGTCGGCGTCAAGCCCACCTATGGCACGGTGAGTCGTTATGGGTTAGTGGCTTTTGCTAGCAGTCTTGATCAGGTCGGTCCATTCTCCAATGATGTGCGTGACTCGGCCTTGGTGCTGGAAGCAATCAGTGGTCATGATCCCATGGACTCAACTTCAATTCCGCAGGGTCCATTGTCTTTGCAAGGCGTGTTGTCTCAAGGCGTGGAAGGTTTACGCGTCGGTCGGATCACCGATATGCCTGGTGGCGCCGACCCCGATGTCACTGAGCGTCTTGAAGCAGCCTTTGACGCTCTTCAGGCTGCTGGAGCAATCATGGTGGACGTGCAGATGCCGTCAATGAAATATGGATTAACGGCTTATTATTTGATCGCCCCCGCAGAAGCCAGCAGTAACTTGGCGCGTTATGACGGCGTGCGTTACGGCATGCGAGTCAACGCACCTGATACCAATGCAATGTACAGCGCAACGCGCTCGGCTGGATTTGGAGATGAGGTAAAGCGCCGCATCATGCTGGGTACCTATGCTTTGTCGGCTGGGTACTACGACGCCTATTATGGCAAGGCCCTCAAAGTTCGTCGCTTGATCAGCGAAGATTTTGATCGTGCTTACACCAAGGCTGATGTGTTGTTAACGCCGACTTCGCCGATCGTGGCTTTTCCAGTCGGGGCAAAGTCGGATGATCCACTGGCGATGTATCTCTGCGATGTGTACACAATCCCCACCAACTTGGCTGGACATCCAGCAATGAGCGTGCCCTTTGGTACTGGTGCCTTTGGTTTGCCAGTCGGTGTTCAGATTATGGCTCCAACTTTGGGTGAGCAAACAATGTTTAGAGTTGCCGCTTCATTAGAGCGCAGCATGATTGCGTCTGGTGGTGGACGATGACTCAGTTCGATATGAGTAAGAACGAAATCAAGGTTGCGCCCAACGATGGTTCATATCTTTTGGATGGTTACGAATTGGTGTGTGGACTAGAAGTCCATGTGGAACTTGCAACTGCAACTAAATTGTTTTCTGCGAGTGCTAACAGATTTGGTGATGAACCGAATACTCATATTGATCCCGTCACTCTTGGTCTGCCGGGAGCCTTGCCAGTACTCAATCGTCAGGCAGTTGAGTTGGCGATGCGTATTGGACTGGCCCTGAACTGCACTGTGCAAGCAAGCACCTTCCATCGCAAAAATTATTTCTATCCCGACATGCCTAAGGCGTATCAGATTTCGCAATATGACCAACCTATTAACGTCAATGGTTGGCTGGAATTGCCGGGCGGCAAAAGCATTGGTATTGAGCGCGCTCACCTTGAAGAAGACACGGGAAAGAGCACCCATGTCGGTGGTGCTGGTGGTCGTATTCATGGCAGTGCCCATTCATTGATTGACTTCAACCGCGCCGGTGTGCCGTTGGTTGAAATTGTTGGTCGCCCAGATATCGCTACCCCCGATGAGGCCCGTCAATATGTGACCGAACTTCGCCAGATCTTGGTAGCCATTGGAGCCTCTGATGCGAAAATGGAAGAAGGCTCAATGCGCTGTGATGCCAACGTCAGTGTGCGCAAACCTGGAGCACCACTTGGTATTAGATGCGAGATCAAAAATGTGAACTCAGTTCGTTCACTTGGCCGCGCTATTGAATACGAGGCCCGTCGTCAGATTGTTTTACTTGAAGCAGGCGAGAAGATTCGCCAAGAGACTCGCCACTGGGATGAGACTGATGGTCGTACCCATACCTTGCGTTCTAAAGAAGATGCTGATGATTATCGCTACTTCCTTGAGCCTGATCTGGTGCCGCTCGATCCAGACGCGGCGTGGATTGAGGCAGTGCGTGCAGCATTGCCGATGTTGCCACGCGAGCGAAGAAATCGTTTGGCACAGGCAACTGGAGTCGCCAGCGATGCAGAATCAATCATGGTCATCGTTGAACGCGGACAAGATGATTATGTGCTCGCTGTCGGTCTAGCTGGTGGAGATGTGGGGCGAGCCTTGGTACATGTCAAGGAGGCTTTTGCTGAGCAGGGTTCCAACCCCGCAGTGCCTGCAGGTGATCTTGCGGGAATGATTATTTTGGAAACTGGTGGCAAATTGACCTCCACCCAAGCCAAGACGGTTCTCGGTGAACTTGTGGCTCACGGTGGAGGAGATGCCACGGCCATTGCTGCTGCGAAGGGTTTTGAGGCGCTGGATAACTCGGCGCTTGAAGCCATCGTCGATCAAGTCATCGCCGCTCAAAGCGAATCCTGGGCAAAATATTGTGGTGGTGAAGAAAAGGCCATGGGCGCTTTGGTTGGAGCGATCATGAAAGCCAGCCAAGGTAAGGCTGACGGCAAGGCCGTGACGGCGTTGCTACAAGCCAAACGTTCTTGAAAGACAACAGGACGGTGTCACTTGACCGATGACAACGGTACCGTGGCATCTGTGACAGACCATATTTTGATAACTGGACTGCGGGTAGTCAGTGTGATTGGGGTGCTTGAACATGAGCGTCAGGCGGCCCAACCTTTGCGAGTGGATATAGACATTCATGTCGATCTCAAAGATGCTGGGCGCAGTGATGACCTCAGTCAGACTGTCCATTACGGAGAAGTTTCGATGCAGATTGCTGAGGTAGCGCGCAAAACCAGCGACCTTTTGCTTGAACGTTTGGCTCAGCGAATGGCCGATGTGGTGTTGCAGTTCCCTGGCGTTCTTGGCGTTGAATTGACATTGACCAAATTGCGTCCACCGATACCCGAAGATGTGGAATCGTCGGCCGTGCGTATCCTTCGCCTGCGGACAACCTGAGCGGGCGCAACGATGCACCAAGCGGTGATTGCCCTCGGATCCAATTTGGGTGACAGGGTTGAATTTCTCAAATTTGCGATTGATCAATTAGGCGACAGCGTCTTGTCTCAGTCACAGGTGTTTGAAACTGATCCCATTGGTGGGCCAGACAATCAAGGGGCTTATCTCAACATGGTGGCAGTGATTGAGACTGAGTTAGATCCGTATGCGTTCATGCGTTGGTTGCACAGAATCGAAGCTGATGCCGGGCGCGTTCGCGAAATCCATTGGGGTCCAAGAACTCTTGACCTTGATCTATTGTTCTTTGATGATGTGTGCATCAGCGGAGGAGAACTGACGGTGCCACATCCGCGTTATAGCGAGCGCCGTTTCGTGCTAGCTCCACTGAGTGAGGTGGCCCCTCAGCGTTGTCCGATTGATTGGGAAATCAATCTGCCTCCCGATGCCGTCTACGGACGCGGGCCATTGAACGACTGTCGCTAGTTAAGTCCGAGTTCGCTTTCGACACGACGAATTTTCTCTGGGTAATGCCCGCGACCAAATTCAGGTTGCTGCTTGAGAACAATTTCTAAGAGTTCATCGTGCTGAGCAGTTTCTTTCCAGGGTAGAGCGATGTACAGAGGCAAATTGAAGACGCGCAACTTGTCGAGATGTGAATACACACGTTTTTGATAGAGGTAGCGCTCTTCCCACGGCCAATTTGATGGGGCGAAGCCAGTCCCTGGATCGAGGATGCACAGTTTGCGCAAGCCGTAGCGATCAGCGATCTTCAATTGCGCCTCAAAAAAATCCAACATCACTTGCACGGGATCGGCTTTGACAAGTTCCATCTCGCGTGGATTCGGGCCCGATAAAAAGGGCAAGACAATGGGGGCCTGAAAATCGGCGGCTACCTGCCACATTTCTGTGCTCTGCATTCCATCGGCGGCGTTGATGACCGTGGCTCCGTGCTCTAAGGCGAGGCGGGTGACTTCGGGCTTCCATGAATCAATACTCACGGGAACCTTGAATAAGGCCAGGGCTAAGATGATCTCCTTGAGCCTTGCCCATTCCTCTTGCCATGGAATAACCGTGGCTTTGTCGGTCGAGCCTTGACCGCCCAGATCAATACCGTTACATCCATGATTCAGCAGATATTCACCTCTCCGCTTGGCAGAGATAGCGTCAATTGCGATTGAATCAAGGTTTAATGAGTCAGGTGAAGCGTTTACAACGCCATACAAGAACATGCTTTTCAGGTTATGCGATGGAGCAAAGATGAGCGCTATCAAGACATTTGACCCAACGAGATGGACTCTTGCCAGCGCAATCGCCGCTAAAGGTGAGCGCACAATATCGGTCTGTATCCCATGTCGTAATGAGGCCGGCACCGTCGGTGATCTTGTACGCATGATCGAACCGACTTTGCTCGGTACTTTGATTGACGAGTTGATCGTGCTTGATGATGATTCAAGCGATGGCACTGGTGAGATCGCTGCTGAAGCGGGCGCAACAGTTATCCCGGTGGACTATGTGCATTTTTTTCACGGCGTAGAGCGCGGCAAAGGCAACGCTCTGTGGGCCAGTTTGTTGGTCAGTTCGGGCGACATCGTGGTGTGGATTGATGGAGACATCACAAGTTTCACAACCGAATGGATTATTCGTTTGGTGATGCCGTTACTGATTGACGAAGAACTTGGTTTAGTCAAAGCAAATTATGAACGTCCATCGCATTTAGGTGGCGGAGGGCGCACCACTGAGTTGGTGGCGCGTCCGTTGCTGTCGATGTATTTCCCTGAGATCGCTGATCTTCAGCAACCATTGGCTGGAGAATTCGCAGGTCGACGCACAATGCTTGAGGCGATTCCGTTTGCCACTGGGTGGGGCGTGGAGATCGGGATGCTGATTGATATGGCCGCCAAGTTTGGTCCAGAGAGTCTTGGTCAGGTCGATCTAGGCGTCCGTCTGCATCGCCACCATAAGTTGGAAACATTGGCAATTCAGGCCGCCGAAGTTGCCGCCACATTGTTGATGCGCATTGCTCAGCCGCCTAGTTTCGCTGAAGCAATACCTATGTTGCATCGCAAGGCACTCGATCCGATGCAACTGAATATTGCAAGTCGTCCACCTATCAATTCTTTGCCGAAAATGTCTCAGCCGTTGTTGGATGAACGTAAATAACGCAGAAATAAAAATCCTTCGTCTTGACACACATGCGCCAGATGCCACGGATCGCGTAGAGCCCACGAACCTTGGCTGATACGCCCACCCTGACCTCCGATAAATCGTGGGGCGATTGTGAGGCACACTTCATCAACAAGATCAGCGGCCAGCATTTGTCCGTTGAGATCGGGTCCGCCTTCAAGAACACAGACCGAGCCCGGTAAGTCTTTGACGAAGTCGCGCACATCGCCCGAAACAATGCGCGTGTTGCCAGACGCCAGGAGGGCTTGGGAGTTGCGGCCCAAATCACCAGAAATCGAGGCCACCACAAGGACTTGGTGAGCGGGGAGTGGCGAATATGTGTCTTGACGAACTGTGTGTGCTCCCACGAGCACACTGTCAGCGCCACGATGGAGATGGAGAAAAACTGCCCTGTCTGTGGGCCCGCCCAAAAGAGCAGAGTTGCCCTCAAGAGAGATTGCCCCATCCACCGTGCTGATCATCGACATCACGACCCAGGGGCGGTCTCCTTGGCGCACGCGATGCTCGTCGGAATACGCGATCTCCAGAGAAATCTCACCAGGTTCGGGGAAAAGCATGAGCACCCCTATTGTCTAGCGGAAATATTTGAAAAATTGTGCCGTACGGTTTCTGACGCTGTGTCAGAACGGGGGTAATGTTTTGTTATGTATCTCGCCGAAACTGCCGAACAGCAAGCATTGCGTAAAGAACTTCGAGAATATTTCGCCGCTTTATTGACCCCAGAGGTTCGCGCTGAACTTGGTGAATCTGGTGAAGGCAAGCCGCTCTTTCGTGAATTGGTGCGCAAGATTGGAGCCGATGGCTGGTTGGGCCTGGGGTGGCCAAAAGAGTTTGGTGGGCAAGGCCGACCTGCCACGGATCAATTCATCATGTTTGATGAAATTCAACGAGCTCATGCACCGTTTCCATTTGTCACAGTGAACACTGTGGGACCAGCGATCATGGCCCACGGGACACAGGCTCAGAAAGATCAATATCTCACGGGCATCATGAAGGGCGAAATTAACTTTGCCATTGGTTACACCGAACCCGAATCGGGCACCGACCTTGCAAGTTTGCGTTGCTCAGCAGTGCTCGATGGCGATGAATGGGTCATCAATGGCAACAAGGTCTATACCTCTGGCGCTAACCAAAGTGATTATGTGTGGTTGGCTTGCCGCACCGACACCGAAGCCCCTAAGCATCAGGGCATCACTCTGATTATCGTGCCGACTAATTCTCCTGGTTTTACTTGGACGC
>WLTJ01000009.1 GCA_009705435.1 Actinomycetota bacterium
ATCGGTCACCGAATGGGGAGATTCAGCAGGGGTGAAGCCCAATGGGCCAAATGCGCGAAGATCAATCATGACAAAAAATCACGACGCTGCACATGGGCCGCTTCAAGGAATCAAAGTCCTTGACCTCTCGGTCATGATCTCTGGCCCTTTGGCCGCCATGATGCTGGCTGATCAAGGCGCAGATGTGATCAAAATTGAAAGCCCTGGCATTGGTGATTTCATGCGTTATCTCGGTTCTGCCAAGGGTGGAATGACGGGGATCTTCATCAATAACAACCGTGGTAAACGCTCACTAGTCGTTGATCTCAAGAGCCCACAAGGAATTGATGTTCTCAAAAAGTTGGCGGCTACAGCCGATGTCGTCATTCAGAACTTTCGCCCAGGAGCCGTTGAACGTCTCGGTATCGGTTACGAGGACCTCAAAACCATCAACCCGAATCTCATTTATGTCAGCATCAGTGGCTACGGACCTGATGGCCCCGACAGTGGCCACCGCGTGTACGACAATGTGATTCAAGCAGCTTCTGGTTTAGCAAGTGTGCAAACAGATCCGCGTGACGGCGAACCTGCGTTATTTCGCACACTGCTGTGCGACAAAGTCACATCACTGACTGCAGCACAGGCAATTTCATCAGCTCTCTACGCTAGGGCGGCTGGTAACGCCCAAGGCCAACACATCGTGCTAGCAATGCTCGATGCTGCCGTGGCTTTTATGTGGCCAGATTCCGGAATGGACGCGGTGCTTCTTGACGATGACGCCAACCGCACTCCAACCATTGGTCAGAACTACGGCATCACTCGCCTACAAGATGGCTTCGCCGCTGTCGCTGTTGTCAGCGATAGTGAGTTCCGCGGTCTCTGCCACACCTTTGGGCGACCCGAGCTTGCAGACGACGAACGTTTTGCGACAATGGCTGCGCGCACGATGAATGCCTCCGAACTTGTACCCGTCATGACACAACTTTCAGCACAACAGCTCACCAAAGACTTTGTGGCCCGAGCCCAATCGTTTGATGTACCTGCAGCATCTGTGGTGACTCTCCCCGAACTCCCCTCACAACCTCAGATCGTCAACAATCAAGTTTTTGTTGAGCGCCAACATCCCACGGCTGGTCGCGTTCGTGAACCTCGCCCGGCAGCGCGCTTTTCTGAGACTCCCGCCACGGTCGGAAGTTTCGCCCCGACTCCCGGCGAACATAGTGATGAAATTGTCACCGAAATAGGTCTGGACGCTGCCGCTTTAAGAGCATCTGGCATCATTTTCTAAAGGCCCGACCTATCTGTGATCTGGCGATCACTGTCAGACCCGCATCTTGCATTGTGACTCAACCAGCAAGCACCGCACGAGATACTAAATCAGTTCCAAAAGAAGTCAGAATGGCCAAGTACATCAATCCCGTGGCGGCCATCACCGCGGAATAGGAGCGCTCTTGCAAGGCCTTAAGAGTGACGACCCCTAGTACCCCAGTCGTGATTGCGCATGCACCCCAGAACCAGCCGAGTTGGCCGCTCCAACCATCATCAACCGAGCCAGTAAAGACACTGAACATTCCAGTCGGTATCAACATCACTGTGACTTCAAGCGGCCAAATATATAAAAACATACGCACGATTTCATTGACATGGCGGCGTGGCAAACCGGGCTGTACGAGATACCAATGTCCGAGCAACATCGCATCAGAAACGAAACCGAGAAATGCTGCGCCGACGACGGTCCGCACTATCGCCACGGCGTCATTGCCACCATCACTGACGCCGCAGGCCACTAAGGCGATCAAACCAACGGCAACTGGCCATAAATCAATGCTCGGCCGAAACTCCTTGCCACCCGAAGTTTCTTTGCGCCGCACAATGCTTTGACCCAAGCCAAAGCTCGCAGTTACTGCGACGGCGATTGCGCCAATGTTACGTATCATCTCGGCCGTCGATGACGACCTCGACGCGAAGCCGATGTATGCCGCGCTCACAGCCATCACGACATAGATCGAGCGCAGTAACCAGCCATAGCCAAGACCAACCTCGCGATGTCGAGTGGTAAACCAGCAACCCAACATTCCGCCGACTGACCATTGCAAGAAAACGGTTGCGGCATCAAGCTTGATCACATCTCTTACGATACGAGCAGCACTACGCCGTGCGACAATTCCAAAACTGTGACTTCCACCTAGGCTGAAGCGATGGAATTCTCCCCAGCGAGTCGCCTGACTCTGACCATGCTCTGCGCTGGAGTTCTTTTTCAGGGCTGTTTCACTGGTCCACGACCCACGTTGCTCTCCCCCACAATGACTCCCACGGTCGAGGATCAATCAGCTCAGGCGGTGATCGATATTTTAGCTTTGGGGGCGCCATTGACCTTCACCGTCAACTATCGCGTGCTCACCAAGTTCGGCAATCTTTCTAGCGATGCCGCATTTGCTCATCATCCTGATTTCGGGAACAGCATCTCTATTGGAGACGTGCGTTTCATCTATGCCCCAGATGGCACGTCGTTCACGTGCTCAACAGCTACAGGAGAATGCAAGCCCGGGATAGACGAGTCACGTGTTTCTGACCGTCAACTTGTTTCAACAATTTTTCAGAGTTCTGCCATCGAGAGAATCCTGCAAGACACCCGTGTCGCAGTGGGCATGGGTACGAGCACAACTTCGAGCGTCAATGATCAACCCACAACTTGCACGGTGATTCCCGTTGTTGATTCCAACGCAGCAACTCAGGCAAAGACCTATTGTGCTTTCGACAATCTGGGAGTCCTCGCCAGTCTCGAGACCGCCGATTTATCAATATCCGCAATCTCAGTCACGCTCGATGCTCAGGCCGATCAGTTCGCTGGTTGAGGCCATCAATCAATGGCATTTTCACTCGCTGGGATCACCGAAGGTGCTTCGCCTCAGACTGTAACTTCCTAAAACTTTCAACTCCACTGAACGACCAGGTTCCGGCGAGTGAATCACTCCGAGACCCGAGCCCAACCACATCATGATGTGGCCTGGGTAGCGGACCAAGTCTCCCGCCTGTGCAGTCAAAATATTTCGCGGCTCGGCAGATCGCATCTGCTGAGTTGAATTACGTTGAATTAAAAATCCCGCTTCGCCCCAAGCGAAAGTAGTGAGTCCTGAACAGTCCAAGGCCACGCCAGGTTGCATCGCAAAACGGCGATACGGCACTCCCAGTTGAGACACGGCAGCAAGAACTGCGATCTGATGTTCAGTATCGGCCCGCGCCCAGGCTTCATTTAAACCACTGACAGAAATTGATAGTCGCATGGCGACCAGTGTGGCCACTTGTGATCGCAGGGCTACATACTTCGCCGAGAGCACTGGTGGTCGATCAACACGAGTCACTCCATTGCTGATTTCCTCAAGTGCCATTAATGCCGTCCATGCCACGCGATCAAACTGCGGCAGGGAGGCCTTCTGCTGTGCAACGACCGGGGCAGCATGCGCCACACCCGCAGTGAGGGGGAGCAAGGTGGAAGCAAGACTCAAGATGACAACCACGACGCGACGCAGACGTCGACCGGCGGTCGACCCAGTGGAAGGCGATTCGCATGGAGGTTGGTTATTGGGAGTCAAGGGGGATCTCATCAGTGTTCAGTCGGTGCTGCCCGTGGGCGTTCCGTAACGATATCGCAATGAAACCGTAATATTTACCGCGCCCCCACCATTAAAAGTGTCACAAAAAGCCGAAAACAAGCCAAACTCGCTGGTCAAAGGGCAGTATATGAATGTGAACAAATTGTCCGATTCCCCACCTGACGCAACCTTGGCGGTGCTCTTGGCGGCTGGGGCGGGGTCGCGCTTTAGTGGTCAATCACACAAGTTGCTCACCGAAATGCCGAAATCGGGTGGAATCACGGTCTTTGAGATGGCTTTAGAAAATCTCTTGCAGGCAAACTTTCGACAGATCATCGTTGTCACTGGCGCGGCCTCAATTCCCGACGCTTTTGTGCGGCATCAGCAAATCTTGGTGGTCAACAACATTCGCTGGGCTGACGGGCAGGCAAGTTCAGTCAAGGCTGGTATTCAAGAAGCCATGCGCTTAGATGCCGAGGCCGTGGTTGTCGGGCTCGCCGATCAACCCTTTGTGACACCGCAAGCGTGGAGGCTCGTGGCCTCTTCACCCTCGCCGATCGCCGTCGCTACGTATGGCAACAAACGCGGCAACCCCGTGCGACTCCACAAATCCGTGTGGTCTCTGTTGCCCGTCAGCGGAGATTCTGGAGCCCGAGATCTCATCCGCCTGCACCCCGAGCTCGTTTCGCAAGTAGATTGCCCTGGTTCCGCCGCCGATATCGACACGCAGGAGGATCTTGCACAATGGACTTAAATCACACTTTCACCGTCAATCAACCGATCGCCGAAACTTGGGTCGTGCTCACCGATCTTGAGCGTATTGCTCCATGTCTGGCGGGTGCCGAACTTAAAGAAGTAGATGGCGACGTCTTCAAAGGCGGAGTAAAAATCAAGGTTGGACCGATCGTCGCGCAATTCAAGGGTGAAGCCCAATTTGCCGAACTTGATCATGTCAATTACCGCGCACACCTCAAGGCAACTGGTCGTGATATTGGTGGCAAAGGAAATGCTTCTGCCTCGGTCACCGCGCAACTGACTCCCCTCTCGGCGACAACGACATCGGTCAGTGTCGTCACTGATTTAGCGATCACCGGCAAGGTGGCACAATTTGGTCGTGGAGCGTTGGCGGATATCAGCGAGAAGATAATCGCGCAATTCGCCGACAATCTGAACACTTTGATTGACAAAGAAGGTGGCGCAGCAGCCCCCTCACTCAGTGCCGCCACGGCAGCACCTGCAGTCGGGCAGATCACCGATGCTTCGGCTGACAAGCCAACTGTTCGCAAGATTGAGGGACCTGCCGCCGAACCCCTCAACCTTCAGGCGTTGGCTGGCGGAGCAATGTTGAAGCGCTTCCTACCTATCGCAGGCGCATTTCTTGGAATCTTCATGTTCTTCGGTCGTCGTCGACGCCGACGCCAGAGTTGAACACCGAATACAACGCCACTGCCCACGACCGCGACCTCGTTCGTCAACTTCTCGGGCGCGAACCCAATGGTCAATTCGCTGTCGTCGTGCGTGATCTTGACGGCATGCCGGGCGTCATCAAAAATGCTCCATTCCTTGATGATGGCACCCCGATGCCCACTCGCTACTGGCTATGTTCGCCTCTCATTCTGATTGCCGTGAGCCGTCTTGAGGCCGCAGGTGGCGTCAATCAATCTGAAGCCGAGGTTGACCCCGAAGAACTTGAACACGCCCATCGTCGCTATCAAGCAGAACGCGATGCAGATATCCCTAGCGACTACGCAGGTCCGCGACCCTCGGGAGGCGTGGCTGGAACACGCACCGGAGTCAAATGTTTACACGCGCATTACGCCTGGCATCTTGCTGGTGGCGATGACCCAGTTGGTCGCTGGGTTGCTGCTCGTCTTCAGGATGACCTATGACTCACTCAGCAAACGACATCGTTGCCGCTATTGACATCGGGACCAATTCAACGAATCTGCGAATCGTCTCGCGAGTGACCGGCATTGTTGATTCTCGAGTCACCGTTACTCGTCTCGGACAAGATGTTGATCACAACCGCTCGTTGAGCGAGGAAGCGATGCAACGAGTTTTATCTTGTCTCGCTGACTATCGCCAAGTACTTGATACTTACGGTTCATACTCACTGCGCGTTGTGGCATCAAGTGCCTGTCGTGATGCCAGCAATCGCGAAGAATTTTTCACTCGTGCGGGGAACACCATTGGCGTTCAACCAGAATTACTGAGTGGCCAAGACGAGGGTCGCCTGGCATATCAAGGATGCGTCAGCAACCTTGTACTTGATCCAGTCGGTCATCTGATTGTTGATATCGGCGGTGGCTCAACAGAGATCATGCTCGGCACAACGCAACTTGATATTGCCCGCAGTATCGATGTCGGTGCCGTGCGTATCACCGAACGTCATCTCCGCCGTGACCCACCAGCACCCGAAGAACTTCTCAATGCCATCGGTGAGGTGCAAGACCTCTTTGAAGATTTACTCCGTGAATTTCCAGACATGGCGCGAGCACCACAAATCATCGGTACAGCTGGAACGATTGTCACGGTCGCTGCCGTGGAGATTGGTCAGCAGGTCTTTGACCCCGCAGGGCTACATGCTTTTCGCCTCACGCGTTCAGCTATTGAGGATGTGTTTCGCACCTTGGCCACCGAATCTTTGTCGGACCGCGTCCACAATCCCGGTCTGCCACGAGATCGCGCTGATGTCATTGTCGGAGGTTGCTGTGTGCTGGTGGCCCTGATGCGATCTTTAGATGCGGACGAAATGATCGTCTCTGCGTACAACATCCTTGATGGAGTGTGTGCTGAACTACTAGGCAGCCCATGAGTAACTTTCAAGCCCACCCCGCCCGAACCCCAAGTGGTTTGCACCTGTACGGCAATCGCATTTTTTTGCGATCCCTCACACCTGCCGATTTCGCTGCTTGGTCTGAAGTGCGGGCACGCAACCGCGATTGGCTATTGGTTTGGGAACCACAGAAGTTCAAACATGCTCCAGATCCCGAGACCGACCAAGAGGCATTCCGCGCACGTTGCGCATTGCGCGACAGAGAACGTCAAAATGGTTCGGCATACACTTTTGGACTTTTTGTGAACAATGCTTTTGCTGGTGAAATGAATATCAATATGGTCCAACGCGGAGCCTTGATGTCCGGCACAATCGGATACTGGATTGACCAAGCCCAAGCAGGTCAGTCATACACCGCCGAGGGTGTCGTCGTGGTCAGTCGTTACGCTTTTGAAGACCTAGGTTTGCATCGCCTCGAAATTTGTATCGTGCCGCGCAACGAAAATAGTCAACGGGTCATGGAAAAGTTGGATATTCGTAACGAGGGCACCGCTCTTCGATTTCTAGAAATCAACGGTGTCTGGGAAGACCACGTGCGCTATGCAATCACGATTGAAGAATGGCAAGAACGCCGAGAAGAACTTGCGAACGATTGGCTTTCAGCCAACTCTTGAGCCAAATTTCTCAGGCTGATTGCGCAAGGTCGCGATACGCCGCAGCCTTTTGTCGGCGAACGGTCGTACGGCGTTTCCATTCTTTGACTTTCCAGTGCCGTTGATTGCGCGCATGGTCCAACTTTTTCGCCGCACGCTCAGCATCGTGATGATGCATCGGCTTCCATTGCGCCCCTGGCTCAACGACATCGTCAGAATCAACTCCATGGCTCACCATTTCGGCAAGCCCGTGCAGTTCACCTTTGACACGATGTCTTTCACCGTGGGCGTGGGCCCGCTGTTCGGCTCTCGGTAGCGGAACCGCTTCCTGACTTCGATGACGTTTGCTCATTCGGTCCTCCTGACAGGCTCCGTTGAACTCCCCTTGAGCACACCGTACAACAGTTGCCAAAAAAATCAAGTCACATCGCTGATTACTTTTTCGACGAGATTTGATTCTTCAAAGCGGCGATCCGTTCGGCGAACCAAGGCTGGCGGGTGCTCCACAGTTGCGGAGTCAACTCGCGCTCAACGGCGTCATGATGGTGGGCCACGTCAGCCATGGCTTGAATCGTCTTCTTCGTCTCTATCGACAATTCGCGCGGGGCGCTAGCGGCTCGCATGGCCATGGCATGAGCCGTACTCAACAACTCATCGTCTTCGACGCAGCGATGCACAAGACCCAGTCGCTCGGCCTCAAGCCCATCCAGCACCTCGCCAAAAATCACTGTTGCCATTGTCGTTTGTGGTCCTGCAATGCGGCGCAACATCCATGTATGGCCACCACCTGGGTGAATGCCAATCTGTAAAAAGCGGGTATCAAACTTGGCCCGACGAGCAGCAATGCGGACATCGCATCCCAAAGCGAGATTCATCCCCGCTCCAACGGCCGCTCCGTTGACGGCGGCCAACGTCGGCAACTCGCTGCGCGCAATACGTAAAAACCCTTCGTAGATCGTGCCGAGGCTCGCCGAAGAACTCTGCTGCAGATTTCCTAAGTTGGCACCAGCACAAAATGCAGGGGCAGTTCCCGTGACAACGATTGCCCCGACGGCACTGTCATTTTCAATGCGATCCATGGCTGCAATAATCTCGGCGACCATTGGCGCGGTGAGTGTGTTGCGTTCGCCGGGATTGTTCAAGGTGATTGTGGCAACACCGTCGGCAATGTCAAGTAATACGAGAGAATCTGAAGTAGTCACGACGTTATTCTCGCACGAGACGTGGGCTCAACGGTGATCAGCGCAATAAGGTGCAGATGTGCCTCCCGATCTCGACCAAACTGCCCAAGAGCGCAAGAGCCGTCCAGCAGCCACGGTGGTCCTAACTCGACTCAGCGAGTCCTCCTCATGTGGCTTCGAGATCCTGATGTTGCAACGCAGCAAAGTCGGGGCTTTTGCTGGAATGTGGGTTTTTCCAGGAGGTCGAGTGGATGAAAATGACCCTGGTGAGGACGATATTTCTCGAGCTCGATCAGCTGCCGTCCGCGAAGCCGCTGAAGAGGTCAGCGCCACGATTGAAACCTCAACGCTGACTGTTTGGAGTCACTGGACTCCTCCGATGAACGCCCCCGTTCGTTTCACCACTTGGTTTTTTGTGGCACCTTGGGTGGGATCCGAAGTTCGCGTTGACAACTTTGAAATTGTCGACCATGCATGGATGGATCCACAGCATGCGTTGACATGTGGCATTGCCATGGCTCCGCCCACGATCGTGACATTGCACGAACTTTTGGAAGTCGGCGACCATGCTCGCATCCATAGTGTGCGCAATGAAGTTCCCGCCTACGTCACGCGCCCAGCGGTGGCCAGTGATGGGTCCTCAATTTTTCTCTGGAATGGTGACGCCGGCTACGAATCAGGAGATCCTGATATCGCTGGGCCACGCAACAGGCTTCTCTTACCCGAGGGATTTGGTGGATCAGTTTTCCAGTACATCCGGTCCACCTAAGCGAAGAAGAATGAAAGGTAAGCCCATGACCCTGATGACCGATTCCACAAGCGTGGTCTTACTTGATATCAATGAGCGCATCGCCACCATTACCTTGAATCGACCCGCTGCGCGCAATGCTCTGTCGTTCGACGTCTTGAAACTTTTGCCACAGTTGATGAAACAGGCAAACGCATCCGAGGACGTTGATGTCATCATTCTGACTGGCAGTGACCCTGCGTTTTGCGCTGGACTCGATCTCAAGGAACTTGGTTCAACAGGGGCTAATCTCGGGTCCGGCTCGGGCGCCGACGGTCGGCCCAACTCAGATGGTGTACGTGGCCCGTTTCCGTTACTTGATAAGCCTCTGATCGGTGCGGTCAACGGCGTCGCCATCACTGGCGGATTTGAATTAGCGCTCAACTGTGACTTCTTGGTGGCTTCTGAAAATGCCAAGTTCGGCGATACCCACGCTCGGGTCGGCGTGATGCCAGGTTGGGGCCTGACGGTTTTATTGCCCCAGGCCATCGGATTACGCAGGGCCCGCGAAATGAGTTTCACTGGCAATTTCATGTTGGCCGATGAAGCCCTCACCCGAGGTTTGGTCAATCATGTGGTTCCTCACGCTGATTTACTGCCATTTTCCCGCCAATTAGCCAAAGATATTTCTGGCAATGATCAGCTCGGTGTCCGCCAGATTCGTCGCACATATGGCGAAATCCATGCAGCCGCCGAGGCTTGGAGTACCGAGGCTCGGGACGGAGCGATATGGCGCCGTGAACAATTCTCCACCGAAAAGGTTGAGGAGAGGCGTCAGGCGATACAAAAACGCGGTCAGCAGCAATAAAAGGCGCCCCAGAATTTTCCAAGGGTTCTTGCCCCGTGCGCTACCATTGTGTCACCATCCGTCAGGCACATGGCCTGGCGATTACGGGGAGGAAAATACATGCGTAAGAAATCAAAAATAATTGCCTCGTCACTCATTGCGCTCAGCCTTTTTGCGGCTGCTTGCGGTAGCGACGATAAAGCATCAAGCGACGTCATCGCCGGCGTGGCCTTTGATACCGGCGGCCGTGGAGACGGTACATTCAATGACTCGGCAGCAACTGGTGGCGAACAAGCCGCAAGTGAACTTGGTGTTGAGATCAAAGAACTAGAAGCAACTGTCGACGAAGACCGCAAGGCCAACCTTGAGCTCCTCGTTGAAGGTGGCGCCAAAGTCATCGTTGGAGTTGGCTTCATGTTCACCGATCCGATGACTGAAGTTGCCACGGCTAACCCCGACGTTCACTTCGGCATCGTTGACTCAGTTGTTGACGCTCCGAACGTGAGCAGTTTGTTGTTCGCAGCCAACCAGGGTTCATTCCTCGTTGGTGCAGCAGCCGCTTTGAAGAGCGAGACGGGTCACATCGGATTCATCGGTGGACAAGAAATTGACCTCATCAAGGAATTCGAAGCTGGCTATACCGCTGGAGCGAAGTACGTCAATCCAGAAATCATTGTGGATGTAAAGTACCTCGGACCAGCCGGTGACAACTCCGCATGGGGCAACGTTGCTGGTGCTAAAGAAATCGCTGCCGGCTGGTACGCCGCTGGCGCCGACATCATCTACACCGCCGCTGGCGGCTCAGGAGCGGGCACCATCGAAGCAGCCATTGAGGCTGACAAGTGGGCCATCGGTGTTGACAGCGACCAGTACCTCACCTCAGGTGACGAGACAGCCCAGGCTCACATCTTGACCTCGATGATCAAGCGCGTTGACGTTGCTGTGTTCGAGACCATCAAGGCTTCGGTTGAAGGTGACACCTCTGGTGGCATCAAGATGTTCGACCTCAGCAATGACGGTGTTGGCTACTCAACATCAGGTGGATACCTCGACGATGTTGTCAGCAAGCTCGACGAGATCAAGGCCAAGATCGTGGCCGGCGACATCGAAGTTCCGACGAAGCCCTGATCCAGTCATTATGTGTTAGTTAGTCGAGGACCCGGGTCAATGGCCCGGGTCCTCTGCTATAAAAGGTATGTGCTTCAAGGGGAAATATGAGCGAGAATTCAGAATCACGTAGTGGACCCTTAGCAGTTGAACTGCACGGCATTAGCAAAAGCTTCCCTGGCGTCATCGCCAACCATTCAATTGAACTAATGGTGCGGTCTGGAACCATTCATGCCATTGTTGGCGAAAACGGGGCGGGTAAATCGACGCTGATGAAAACGCTGTACGGCATGCATCAGCCTGATGCCGGCACGATCACAGTCAACGGCCAGCAAATTCAATTTCGTAATCCCACCGAGGCGATCGCTGCTGGTATCGGTATGGTCCATCAACACTTCATGCTCGCTGACAATCTCACGATCATTGAAAACATTATTCTTGGTGCCGAACCCACCGACAACCGAGGCCGCATCAATTTCGGTGCGGCTCGTGAGCGCATCGAAGCCTTGATGACATCGCTCGGTGCGACATTTGATCCTGGTACCAATGTCTCCGAACTCGGTGTCGGCCAACGACAACGAGTCGAGATTCTTAAAGTTTTGTATCGCGGTGCAAAAATTTTGATTCTTGACGAACCAACGGCCGTACTCGTACCACAAGAAGTTGAAGAGCTTTTCGAAACCTTGAAGCGCCTTGTGCTTGATGGGTCAACGGTGATCTTCATTTCCCACAAACTCGATGAAGTTCTCACTTATTGCGATGAGATCACGGTGATGCGCCAAGGCACAACGGTCGCCCACACAACCCCAACCCAAGTTGATCGCCGCACTCTCGCCCAACTCATGGTCGGCAGCGACCTGCCCGATCCATCTGGACGCGAGACCAAGGTTGGCGAAGACATTCGCCTGCAAGTTTTGGGACTGAATGTGGCTAGTGAGATCCCTGGCGCAAAACTGGCTCTACAAGACATCAACGTCACTGTGCACTCTGGGGAAATCGTTGGCATAGCTGGAGTTGAAGGCAACGGACAATTTGAATTATGTGAGGCGATTCTAGGATTGCGCCCGAAGTTGTCTGGCACGATATCTGTGGACGGCAGTGAGTTGTCGGGTAGCGACACACGAACTCGCAGGGAAATGGGATTGTCGTACATCGCTTTTGATCGTCACCGCGAAGGTTTGTTACTTGATGCTCCACTTTGGGAAAACACTTTCTTGGGCCGTGAAGAAAATGCGGCCCTCACTAATGGCCCATTTATTTCTCGAGGGAAGATTGAAGCCGATTGCCGATCAATCATTAAACGATTCGGAGTCTTGACTCCCAGTGAACACGTACCCGCCTTTGCACTCTCGGGTGGCAACCAACAAAAACTCGTCGTTGGTCGGGAGATGGCAAGTGATCCCAAAATCTTGCTCGCTGCTCACCCCACGCGCGGAGTTGATGTTGGCGCACAGGCCGCAATTTGGGATGAACTACGCCACGCTCGCGACAATGGTCTCGGGGTGTTGTTAATCTCTGCCGATCTTGAGGAACTGATCGGCCTTTCGGATCGTATCCTCGTGATGTTTGATGGTCACATCACTGCCGAACTTGATCCGAATACTGCCACACCAGAAATGCTCGGTACGTATATGACTGGTGGAGAGATAGTGACTTCCTTATGAAGAATCAACGCTTACAACGTGTGCTCGTGACATCCGCAAGTTCCTTGCTAGCTGTCTTTGTTGCTCTGTGCATTTGCGCAGTGATCTTATTGATCACTGGCAAGGATCCAATCCAGGCTTACAGCACTCTCTTTGGTGCCGCAGGGGATATAAAAGTTTTGCAGGGCACGCTGAATCGCGCTACCCCCTTAATGATTTCGGCTGCCGCCGTGGCCATCGGTTTCAAAATGAATCTCTTCAATATCGGAGTTGAAGGCCAAATGCGCGTGGCGTTGCTAGCAACAGCCGTTGCCGGCGCCGCTGTCGACTTACCTGCACCGTTACACATTCTTTTCTGCCTCGTCGTGGCGATGGCGACTGGCGCTATTTGGGCTGCCTTCGCAGGCTGGCTGAAAGTCAAGCGCGGTGTCAACGAAGTCATTTCCACGATCATGCTCAACTTTGTGGCCTTAAGTTTGGTGGCCTGGGCTTTCGATAGTTTCTTCACCGCCGATAGTGCTCCTGGTGTATTGCTGGTGAAGACCAAAGAGTTGCCACCTTCTGCTTGGTTTCCAGACATTGTTGATCGACGCCTCAATGGCATGTTCTTCATAGCCGTCTTGGTACTGGTGTTGTTCTACGTGCTGGTATGGAAGACCAAGTTTGGATTTCAATTACGTGCTTCAGGAGCAAATGCAGGTGCTGCTCGTGTCACGGGGGTCAATCCCAAACGCATGGTCATGATTTCCATGCTGATGTCAGGTGCACTTGCTGGCTTGGTCGGCATGCGTGCGCTTCTTGGTGATGTCCACGCTTATCAAAATAATTTGGCTGAGCAACAGGGTTTCAACGGAATTGCTGTCGCTCTACTTGGTCGCAATCATCCTCTCGGAATTTTCATTTCTGCCTTACTCTTTGGCTATCTCGGCGAAGCATCAGGCCGTCTGCAACTTGAAGATATTCCTAAAGAAATCACCACCATCATGACTGGAATCATTGTTCTTGCCGTGGTGATTATCAATGAAGCAGTGAAACGTTGGGACGACAAACGCATTCAGCACAAGGCAGCCTTGGCTTTGGCAACTCGGGTGGTTGCGCAATGAAATTCTTGCAAACTTTTTCCGTGGCTCGTCGCACAATATTTTTGTCGCTTGGCTTCATGATGGTGTTGTCTGTCGTGCGACTCATCACAAACGCCAATGACATCACGAGTTCGGGCACAATCTCGTCAACATTGCGTGTTGCCACACCAATCTTGTTGGCTGGGCTAGCAGGCCTGTGGGCCGAGCGCGTCGGCATCGTCAATATCGGCATCGAAGGCATGATGATCATTGGCACCTGGTTCGGTGGCTACGGGGCATGGAAATGGGGTTCATGGGCCGGGATCGCGCTCGCAATCTTTGCTGGATCTCTCGTCGGCTTACTTCACGCATTGGCAACTGTGCGATTCAACGTCAACCATGTTGTCTCTGGCATTGCTATCAATATTTTGGCGGCAGGTGCCACTGAATACCTCTCCATCATTTTCTTCAAAGGACAAAAAGGTGGAGGAGAAAGTCAGTCACCGACAGGCAAGGGTGGCTACGGCGAATTCGACATGCCGTTTCTCACTGGAGGGCGCGTCGGCTCGTGGCGTAGCCCCGATATTTTAGGCTGGATTGAACGCAAGCATGATCTGCCGCTATTGCCCGACTTAGCTGGTTTTGCTCGCGGTCTCCTGAGCGACGTGTATGTCCCCACTCTCTTAGCCATCGCTCTGGTTCCACTCACGGGTTACATTTTGTGGCGCACGCGCTTCGGCTTGCGACTGCGCTCTAGCGGCGAATCACCCCAAGCAGGCGAAAGTTTGGGCGTACCAATCAATCGCTTGCGTTATCAGGCAATGGCAGTGAGCGGTGGACTAGCCGGCTTCGCAGGCGCCTACTTGTCCTGCGTCTTCACCAGCACTTACCGTCAAGGTCAAACTGGCGGTCAAGGATATATCGGTTTAGCCACAACAATTTTTGGCAACTGGAATCCTTTCGGAGTCTTGCGCGGCGCAATTCTTTTTGGATTCCCCACCGCCTTGAAATTCCGTGATGAAAAAAATGTTCCAGCATTGCTCTTGGTCGTGGCAATTGTCCTAGTTGTCGTTGCCATCATCAGCTTCACACGTCAAAAACAAATCTTGGCTATGGGACTGCTCTTCGGTTCGGCTCTCAGCGCCACCACCTATTTCTTGGTTGACGAGGTACCACAAGAGTTTGTGGCGGCAACTCCATACATCGTCACCATCTTGGTTCTTGTCGGCGCCCAGCAACAGTTGCGACCACCAGCTCATGCCGGCGCGGCTTATCGCGCAGGCGAAAACCACTAACGCTTGTTAGACACCGAGGCTGGCCACAGCCTGGACTTCAATGCCCCCACGCGGGCGTTGTGTCAAGGTCACCGTGACTTTGCGGGGCTTGGCCGAATGCATGATTTCACCGGCGATTTCTGCTGCTAAGGCTTCAGCAAAAACAGCCCGATCACGAAAGTTCCAGAGGTATAACTTCAGGCTTTTAGATTCGACGCACCAGTCGAGTGGCTGATATTCGATCACCACGTGCGACAGATCGGGTTGCTTCGTGACTGGGCACATTGATGAAAGTTCGTCGGTTGTAAAACGCACGATATCCACATTGGCAGGTGCCGGAAAGACTTCGACATGTTCAATGGACTCACGTACCGTGGATCCGAGCACAGTTAACTTGGCGTGCTGATCGACGATGGAGGTGGCTGACTTATCAACGTTTGGCTCTGTATCCATAGCCACAGGGTAAAGGTCCCAGAGCCTGACCGCACCCGAGGGTTCACCGTTCTTGCGATATACCTCTAGAATCCCCCTATGGGCAGAGTGTTAACTGAACAACAGATTGCCGATTACCACCGCGATGGGTTTTTAGTGATTCCCGATTTCGTGACGTCTCAGGCCTGCCATGAACTCAAGGCTCGAGCCGAAGAGATCTTGGCATCCTTTGACGCCGAGAGCGACCGCAGCGTGTTCACCACGAACGAACAGTCCCGTCATGCCGACCAGCAGTTCATCGATTCGGCGACTGGCATCCACTGTTTCTTTGAAGAAGAGGCATTTGATGAGCAAGGAATCTTGCGTCAAGCCAAAGAAGTGAGTGTCAACAAAATTGGACACGCGATGCACGACCTTGATCCCGTTTTTGAAGCATTCAGTTATACAGAAAAACTTGCCGCGGTGGCGAGCGACATTGGTATGCCCGATCCCCTCGCTCTGCAATCCATGTACATCTGTAAGCAACAACATATTGGTGGCGAGGTTGGTTGCCATCAAGACGCTACTTTTTTGTATACCGATCCGATCACAGTTGTTGGATTTTGGTTTGCGATTGAAGATGCCACTCTCGAAAATGGTTGCTTGTGGGCGGCACCAGGCGGACATAAAACGACACTGCGGCAAAAGTTCGTGCGCAATGAGGCTAACGATGGGGCAACATTTGATGTTCTTGATACTGCACCTCTCCCTATGCCTCCAACCGACCTTGTACCGCTTGAAGCCAGTGCTGGGACGCTGGTCATTCTCCATGCCTTATTGCCGCACTGGAGTGGCGTAAATCGCAGCGACAAGAGTCGTCATGCCTATTCGCTCCATTGCATTAGCGAATCAAGCACGTATCCGCAATGGAATTGGTTGCAACGTAACTCTCAGTTGCCACTGCGACGCCTAGACAAAGTGGCGGCCACGCTGTGAGCATGAGCCCAAATATTCTGCAACGCGCACCTAAGGCATTGCTCCACGATCACTTAGATGGTGGACTTCGACCAGCAACA
>WLTJ01000090.1 GCA_009705435.1 Actinomycetota bacterium
GCTGGCATCTTCGTACTTGAAGAGTGGGATCATGCCGTCGCACGAGGTGCAAAAATCCTTGGAGAAATTGTCGGCTCGGCGAGCAACGCCGACGCTCATCACATCACAGCTCCCTCTCCAGGTGGGCGAGGAGCAATCAATTGCATGCGATTGGCATTGGACGAGGCCGGCTTGCGCTCAGATGAAATCGTCTATGTCAACGCACATGGCACGTCGACTCCACTCAACGATGCCGCCGAAGCCGCAGCAATGACGGCTGTATTTCCACATCGCCCGATAGTGACCAGCATCAAAGGGGTGACTGGTCACGCCCTCGGTGCCGCTGGGGCCTTGGAAGTCGCTTCCATCCTTTTGTCGTTTGAGCACAAACTCATTCCACCGACAGCGGGGACGACCAACCTTGACGATGACGTCACTATTGATCTCGTTCTCGGTTCGCCGCGTCCGTGGGAGCCAGGTCCAACGATGTCCAACAACTTTGGCTTCGGTGGGCACAACGGCTCAATTATTTTGATTCCCGCCGCTTAGGCATCCACCAGAACAAACATCAATTCGCATTCACAGGCGACTTTGCCATCCAACAAAGCCCGCCCAACACCTTTACCAGCGCGCGCTGACATTCTCGCCAACTCAACTTCTAACGTCAGTGTGTCTCCTGGTTGAACTTGGCGTCGGAACCGAGCTCCATCTAGCCCTCCAAACAATGGAAGTCGGCCCGCATGTGCGGGGCTTGACAAAACGGCGATCGCCCCAACCTGCGCAATCGCCTCACACATCAACACACCGGGCAGAGTTGGACGCCCAGGAAAGTGCCCTGAGAAAAACCACTCATCACCGCTTAAGTGCCATAAACCCGACGCCGACACACCGGGATCCAAGGCCGTGATTTGATCAACGAATAAGAACGGCGGTCGATGAGCCAAGAGTTCACTGGGCTGAGGGAAAATTGCCATGAACCAACCTTAGAACTATCAACGGTGTCCGCTGGTTCATACATGGTTCCGACCCTGAGTGAATGTTTAACCACTTTGCGTGGCAATATTACGCAATAGGTCAAATTACCTATGCCGAAATCTCACTCAGCGTGGTTCCATACAAGGCGTACCCGATTGAAAGGTGTCGCCATGACTGGTCGCCCAATTCGTCGCCCTTGCTGACCAAGCAAAGGCATAATTCAACTCTGCCTACCTGTTGAGTTTTCAACTTTGCCTATTTTTTCCTAGGAGGCGGGTTTCCAAATCCGAAACCTCGACCGCGCGCATGTGCGTGATAGTGGTCGGGAATATTGCGCATGTTGTCGTCAATGTACGGCACATAGTCAAAGAGTGAATCAACAACTGCTAACAATCTCTGATGAAGTTGTCCTTTGATGTCGTCGCTAGGAGTCGCGTCGTGTTGCTTCCAAACGACCATCGGGACATAGCAAACTTCACATTCGGCCACCCAACAGAGATCATCTTCGAAGTACCACTCTGTGAGTCTCGCCGCTTCGCAGAGTTCACAGATAGCCATGGCTCAGTCTGACAGTTCTACAAAGTATCTAAGGCTTGACGAACTTCAGCGACGTACTCACCGACGGCGTCTGGTCCGCCTTCCATCAATCGGCGCACGACAGAGGCACCCTGCACGACACCATCAGCCACACGGCAAGCCTCAACGGCTTGTGCACTATTGGAAACGCCAACACCAACAATCACAGGTACATCAGTGACCTGCTTGAGTCGACGCGCCAATTCGGTAGCCGTTGAAGCCAAAGTGGTTCTCTCCCCCGTCACGCCCAATAGACCTACCGAATAAACAAACCCTCGTGCACGTGCACAGACTCTCGGCAATCTTTCGTCGGGTGCGGTTGGAGCGGCCAACATAATCGTTGATAAACCAACGTCATCGGCAGCCTGACACCACAGAGCGGACTCCTCAAGGGGAAGGTCAGGGATGATCGCTCCGCTGATACCTGCCTGAACCAATTGCGCGGCAAAACGCTCATGTCCTGCGTGATGCACGGTGTTGTAGTAACACATCACCACCAAAGGAATTCCTACATCGAGAGTGCGGACACCTTCAAAAATCGAAACCGGCGTGGCCCCGTCGTCAAGTGCACGCTGTGAAGCTTGTTGAATGATTGGACCGTCCATCACAGGATCAGAAAAAGGTAGTCCGATCTCTATGCAATCTGCTCCATGAGCCGCCGCAGCGCGTATCGCATCAGTCCAACCTACGAGCCCCCCAGTGACATAAGGAACCAACAACTTGCGTCCCGCATCGCGCTTCGCACGAAGTTCAGTCTCCAGGGTCGTCAAGGTCGTAGGCATTAACTCAAAACATCCATCATCTGGGCAACGTCTTTATCTCCACGACCCGACAAATTCATCAGCACCGTTTGACCTTGCATATTTGGTGCTTCGCGAGAAATCCAAGCGAGGGCATGAGCACATTCCAAAGCCGGAATGATTCCCTCGGTTTTAGCCAATAACTGGAAACCAGCAATGACTTCTGGGTCAGTCACTGTTGGGTACTCGGCACGACCGATAGACGCCAGATATGAATGTTCGGGTCCAACTCCCGGGTAATCAAGCCCAGCCGATATTGAATGCGCCTCTTGCACCTGTCCGTATTCATCTTGCATTAAGTAACTGCGCATCCCGTGAACCACACCAGGTTGACCCCGACCGACAGCGGCTCCACCTGCGGGCTCAACACCGATTAAACGTGCTTTGGTGTCCACAAACCCAGAGAAAATACCGATTGCATTAGAGCCACCGCCAACGCAGGCCACAACCACATCTGGATCCTGACCGTAACGTTCGAGGCATTGTTCACGAGCTTCTGTGCCGATCACGCGATGGAACTCGCGCACCATCCACGGATATGGATGAGGCCCCATCACGGAACCCAAGCAATAGTGCGTGCTTTCCACGGATGCAACCCAATCGCGCATCGCTTCATTCACAGCATCCTTCAAGGTTCGGCTACCACTATGAACAGCCTCAACCTCAGCCCCGAGAAGTTTCATACGGAAAACATTGAGGGACTGCCGTTCCACATCCACAGCACCCATATAGACCTTGCATTCAAGACCCATCAATGCCGCAGCCGTCGCTGCCGCTACGCCATGTTGACCGGCGCCCGTCTCAGCCACGATGCGTTTCTTACCCATGCGCTTAGCCAACAATACTTGCCCAAGAACATTGTTGATTTTATGCGAGCCAGTGTGATTGAGATCTTCACGTTTGAGAACCAGTCGGATACCTAACTTGCTTCCGAGTTGATAGCACTCTGTGAGCATTGATGGGCGACCGGCATATTCCTTTAACGCTTGATTGAGTTCCGCACGAAAAATTGGATCAGCCCACGCTTGGCGAAAGGAGACCTCGAGTTCCTCACATGCTGGCACCAAAGTCTCGGGAACAAAGCGACCGCCGAACTCACCGAAACGACCCGACTCGGAAGGATCAGACATCATTGACTTTTCTGCAATACTCACATCGCTCCTTGACAAGTAGAACTCTATGTTGGCATCTGATCACTGCAACTGCCTAGTTGTTTAGCGATTTATTCATCCGCCCAGTCATAGGGAAAATCATTGCCCGAGTCACCCGTCACATCCTCTGCTGGAGCGGCGGCCCGAGCATTAGCAATGAATCGCCGAAGTTTCAGAGCATCTTTCTTACCGGGAGCCGACTCCACTCCCGATGAAACATCGACGCCCCATGGACGCACGTAGCGCACTGCCTCGGCAACGTTCTCTGCTGTGAGACCGCCTGCCAAAATCATCCGAATGCCCGATGGAATCTCATCGGTCAGAGACCAATCAAAAACCAAACCTGAACCTGGTTCAGGAGCGTCCACTAAAATCAAGTCCGTTCCAAATTGATTGGCCACACGGGCCTCGCGCGAACCAGCTGTGACGGCCTTAATAATCCAGCGAACATTGTCAGCCAAAGCCACAACTGTTGACAACGGCTCATTGCCATGAAGTTGCACTGCCTTAACTCCGGACTTTGAAACAATGTCAAAGATTCTGTCCGGAAGATCTCCACGAAATACCCCGACCGTCAATATCTCGGGAGGTAGTCGGCGCGTGATGTCGAAGACAACTTGCGCCGACACCTGCCGGGGCGACGGTGCAAAAACAAATCCGACCGCGTCGGCACCCATAGCAACAGCGAGTAGCGCATCATCCTCATTCGTGATGCCACAGATTTTCACGAACACGATGTAACCGTATCTGCCAACTGAGATATCAAAGTGGATACTGCAGCAGCAGATCTACAGATTGCGCAATGCCCGAACAGCCAGCGTGGGGTCGTCGGCGGTGACCAGACTCTCCCCCACCAATACTGCGTGATATCCCGCCTGATGAAGAGCTAACGCATCAACTGGTCCACGGACTCCGCTCTCAGCCACTCTCAACACCCCTGGCGGTATTAACCCCGCCATCCTCAAGGCACGACGATGATCCACTTCAAAGGTGACCAAGTCACGTTGATTGACGCCAATAAGAACCGCCTCGGCAAACAAAGCCACTTCAAGTTCGGCTTCATCATGAATCTCCACAAGAACGTCGAGCCCAATCGATGTTGCTAAGTGGTGCAGATCTTTCAACTCATCGGGCTCGAGCGCGGCTGCAATCAACAGCACACAGTCCGCTCCCATCAGACGGGTGTCGCACACATCATGCGGCGAGACCGTGAAGTCTTTGCGCAAAACTGGCAGGGTGCACGCTGCTGCAGCGATCTGTAGATCTTCAATTGATCCCTCGAAAAAATCCTCATCCGTCAGAACGGATAAACAAGATGCCCCACCCGCCTGATACGCATCGGCTAAAAACCGTGGGTCGACATCTGCTCGTAAAAGACCTTTGGACGGCGATTTACGCTTGATTTCACTAATGACAGCGATTGCTTGAGTGGCGTCCATCGCCAGACGATCTCGGAACCCTCTCGTCGGTTGCATCTGCTCGCAACGCCGCACAAGGTCGGCCAACGAACGATCATCATTCGCCGCTAGCGCACGATGGTGATCGAGGATTCGATCAAGATATGTGGCTTTCTGACTCACGAGGGAATCAGGCGCCCTTTCCGCCGATGGGTCCGAGGAAAGTCAACTCTGGGCGGCCACCCATGAAGGGTCCGATTGCTGATCCCAGTGCCTTGAATGCTTCCGAGCCCATATGCACGTTCAAAGCATCTTGATTCTCGTACATCTCGTACATGTACAGCACATCATCCTTTGTTGGATCGGTGTGCAAAATGTAATAAATCGTTCCTGCTTCACTTTTTGCGGTTTCCAAGGCTCCGCTGAGCGCTGCCGCTAACTCATCGCGCTTCCCTGGTGCGGCTGGAATGACAGCCCATACAGCAACTTTGGTCATGATGAACCCCTTTTCGAAGACGGCACTTTGCCGTAGCCCTACCGTAGACGCTAGATCGTCTGAATTAAAACCCTAGACGGGCCCGAACTTCATTTTCCAAGTCACTCAGTGGGACGCGTACCTGCTGAGTCGAATCCCGGTCACGAATCGTGACCGCATTGTCATCCAGCGAATCAAAGTCAACGGTGATGCACAACGGTGTACCGATCTCATCTTGACGGCGATACCTCTTGCCGATGGACTGTGTGTCGTCGTATTCCACCATGTAGCGCTCGCCCAAGCGATCGAAAATATCACGGGCGATCGGCAGTAACGAGTCTTTTTTACTCAGCGGCAAAATTGCCACCTTGTAAGGAGCAAGTCGGGGATGCAATCGCAGAACTGTGCGCGCCTCTCCTCCGATTTCATCTTCTTCATATGCCGCTAATAGAAATGCTGCCATAGCACGGTTGACACCAGCAGCGGGCTCAATCACAAAAGGCACATAGCGCTCGCCAGTTGACTGATCGAAGTAGTCAAGCTTTTGTCCCGAGTGAGTTGCGTGCTGATTGAGGTCAAAGTTTGTTCGCTGTGCAATACCTTCAAGTTCACCCCAACCCCACGGGTAGGCAAATTCCACATCGGCGGTACCGGTTGAGTAATGGCTCAACTCATCGGCGTCATGAGGACGCAGACGCAACATCTCCGTGGGAATACCCAAGTCCACATACCACTGCATACGCGTATTACACCAATACTCGTACCATTTGGGACCTTCACTCGGTGGAACAAAAAACTCAAGTTCCATCTGTTCAAATTCACGGGTTCGAAAGATGAAGTTTCCTGGGGTGATTTCGTTACGAAAACTCTTACCGACTTGCGCAATGCCGAATGGTGGTTTCTTGCGACTCGTTTGCAGAACATTCGAGAAGTTGACGAACATTCCTTGAGCGGTCTCTGGACGTAAGTACACCTCTGCGCCCGAACCCTCAACGGGTCCAGCGAATGTCTTGAACATCAAGTTGAAAGCTCGTGCTTGAGTCAAGGTATCTTTGGCTCCACAGTTGGGACACACCGTCGTGTCCTCAATGTGGTCTTCACGAAAACGTTGCTTGCAACTCTTACAATCCACAAGAGGATCACTGAAGTTTGCAAGGTGACCACTGGCCTCAAACACTTGCGGAGGACCAAGAATCGCTGCGTCGATCAACACAACATCATCGCGCTTTTGCACCATCGTGCGAATCCATGCTTCACGGACATTGCGCAACATCAGCGAACCTAATGGGCCGTAGTCATAACTCGACCGAAAACCCCCATAGATCTCCGCCGATGGATAGACGAAGCCTCGCCGTTTACAAAGGTTGACAATCTGGTCGAGATCTTTAGCTGGCATAGGAGAGCAAGTTTAGGGGTTTGCTAGTGCTCACAAGC
>WLTJ01000091.1 GCA_009705435.1 Actinomycetota bacterium
ATGCGATGGACGTTGAAGTGGATGTGCTCGTGGTGATGGTGGTGCTGCTCGGTGTATTGAGTTCGTACGGGATATTGGCTGGGTCGACGTACTGCACAGAGCCACTATCGGGGATGCTGCACGACAGCAACGATGAAATACCGAGGATGCCCATCAAGGTATATGCGAGACGAGGAGGAAAAATCATGATTCGACCTCAGGGAACTCTACGACAAAGCGGGCTCCACCATTTGGCGAATCCTCAACCCATGCAAGTCCATTGTGTGCCCGAGCATGTTCTGCGACGAGGGCCAGGCCGAGACCAGTGCCACCAGATCGTGAGCGACCAGCAGAGCCACGGGCGAATCGTTCAAAGATGCGTGCCCTTTCATTGTGTGTCACGCCAGGCCCATTGTCTTCAACGGCTATCCGCGTCGCTTGCCGTTCACCGACTTCGATAGACACGCGGCTCACTCCGCCACCGTGAATGCGAGCATTGTCCAAGAGGTTGGCCATAATTCGCTCGAATCTTTTTTTATCCACTGAGGCCAGACCATCTGAGTTGGGAGCGACCTCAATGATGATGTCGTCAATGCCGTAACGTCCAGCGATGCGAGTGATGAGGGGCGCGAGGTCAGTCTCCTCACGATTTAAATCGGTGATCCCGACATCTAAGCGAGAAAGTTCTAAAAGGTCGAGAACCATTTGGTCGAAGCGTCGAATCTGTGAGACGACTACGTCCAGAGCTTGTTGGGTTCGGTCGCTGAGGTCTGCGCGACGAGCATCTAATACCTCAACTGCAGCGGCTAGCGCAGTGATGGGAGAACGCAACTCATGGCTGACGTCTGAAGCAAAACGTGCTTCGCGCTCAATACGGGTTTGCACGGCGTCGGCCATGCCATTGAAGGAGGCCACCAGCCGTGAAAGGTCTGGGTCATCTTCTTGATCAAGTCGAGCGTCCAGACCTCCATCGGCGATCTCACTGGCGGCCTCGCTCACCCTTTCTAGAGGCTTCATGAGACGACGACTGGCCCACACTCCACCGAGAGATGACAGAGCACCAGCGATGATGATTCCAAGAAATAGCGCCGACCCAATAGCGTTCAAAGTCCGTTGCTCATTAGTCAATGGGAAGGCTTCAAAGTAAGCGGCGTTGATCTCGGCGATATAGACGCCGACCGCCATGTACGGTTGACCATCAACGGAGAAGCGTTGGCGGGAGGTCGCTCCGGCAAGTGTGGAGGCCACAAGTTCAGGAGGAAAAACCTGCTGGGTGTAACGAATATCTTGTGAAAAATAAAGATCCTCGGGTGCTAAGTGAAGAACGGAAAACCCATTCTGCTCGGTTCTGATACCGGAGATCAGTTCAAATGCCTGTGAACGACGGGTGCGTAATTGGGTGCGGATCAACTGAGCATTGTTGAAAGACTGCCGCTCGACGATTTCGGTACGGCGTTCGAGTAGATACGAACGGGCACTGACGTAACTCACCGCTGATAGTAACAGGGAAGCTAAAAGCCCCGTCGCTAGGAAAAGCAGAGTGACCCGACTTCGGAGGCTCAGTTTGCGAAGGCGGGAAGGAAATTTCACTTTCCCATACTTGCCCAGTTTTGAGTTCGCCGCAGAATATAAATCGCCCGGTTCGGGCAATGAGCCAGCGAACCGGGCGAGACTGGCACGCTGGGAGGTGAGGATCAGGGGGAGGAAGACCCCCACCGCACCAGCGTGAACGGGGTCAGTCTCGCGAGACTGTGTGTTGAGAAAGTGCGCAAAGTGTGCGTTTTGTGTAACAAAGTGTTTTTCTGGATAAGAATGCCTCAGTGAACTCCCTGCTCTTTATCGAAGATGACGACCATATTCGGCTGGCGTTACGTCTGGTTCTCGAAGATGAGGGGTATCGGGTTCGAGAGGCCGCCGATGGGCGGAGCGGTTTGGCGGCTTTCCACGCCGAAGAGCCTGACCTGGTGCTCTTGGATCTTCGGTTACCCGATATATCGGGTTTCGACGTGTGTCGGGCCTTGCGGGCGATGTCAATCGTTCCAATCATTATGGTCACGGCTCAGACGGATACCCAAGACATGGTGACTGGTCTTGAGGCGGGGGCCGACGATTATGTAACGAAACCTGTCGTACCTAAGGAGTTAGCTGCGCGGATTCGTGCCCATTTGCGACGCGCCCAATTGGTTGGTGCTGCCGACTCAACATCGCCAAGTGAGATTTTTGGTGACATTGATGTCCGTCGAGATCAGGGACTTGTCTTTAAGGGTGGCAAGGAGCTCTCACTCACGAAAACAGAATTCAACTTGTTGTGTGAGTTTGCAGATCATCCGAACATCGTTTTGTCGCGTGATCAACTGCTTGAACGAGTGTGGGGTTACGACTATCTCGGTGATAGCCGTTTAGTTGACGCTCACGTTCGCAGACTGCGCGTCAAGATTGAAGATCAGCCAGATGACCCTCGTCTGATAGTCACGGTTCGCGGAATCGGTTATCGTCTCATGCCGGTCATCTGAGGAATCATTGTTTTTGCCGTCTACTCGGTGATCGTGCGCAGGAAATCCTCGGCCTCAGAGCGAATTAAGGTGCGTCGCATCTTGGGCATCGCGTTCAGGATGGTGCTCTTGTAGCCAGAGTTGGCTAGACGAGAGTCAAAAACGGCTACAACCCCTCGGTCGGTTGCATTGCGTATCAGTCGACCTGTGGCTTGAGCCAAACTCGTTGCGGCGCGCGGTAAATCAATTTCTCGGAAGGCACTTGGACCAACTGCGTCACGGCGAGCCTTCATCAGAGGATCATCTGGACGGGGAAAAGGAATGCGATCGAGAGTCACTAATGACAGGGTGCGTCCAGGAATATCAATCCCTTGAAAGAATCCTTGTGTGGCAAAGAGACAGGAGGATTCATCTTCACTGAATAGTTTGAGGATCTGGGTTTTCTTGTATTCGCCTTGAGTGAAGATCGTGTGGGGAAGCCGGTCGCGCAGTGCGGCAGCAGCAGCATTCATTTTGGCAATACTCGTAAACAGTGCCAAAGTGCGACCACCTGCGGCCTTGATGAGATGAAAAAGTTCCTCATGCATCAGAGCACCGAACGAAGGATCATTGGGATTTGGAAGATGCCCCGAGCAGTACAACACTGCATTGGATTGATAGTCAAATGGGCTTTCGACATCCAACGTATTGACTTTGTCATTGGGCAATCCGACACGTTGGGGCATATTCGTGGGGATGGTGGCACTTGTCAAAATTGCTGTCGTCTTTTGCCAAATACCAGCACTCAGAGTGGGGCCGACGTTCAATGGGGCGATTTCCAAAATGGGTCGGTCAGGGGTTCCCGACACAAAGGGGACATGAGTCTCGTTTGTCTGCAGAGCAGCGTCAAGAGTTTCCGCAAGGCGCGTAGCCATTGTCTGTGCACGCAACTTGCGCTGATTGCTGTCGTCATCTTTTGTCTCAATAACGCGAAGTATTTCTAAAACTTTTGCGACCACTCTGCGTCCTGCGGCCAATACCGATGTCACTTCATTGGGTAGAGGTGCGCTGATCCGCATTCCAGAATCTGGTTGAAGGACCTCATTGAGCATGTGTCCGATATCAACTATGTCTGAAATTGTTTTCGGATCAGCAATAATGCGTTTGGTGATTCCGGCGAAGGAGTTGAAATTACCCGCCGACATTGTGACGCCAACAGTGCTACTCATGATGTCTTCTAAGCCATGGGCCTCATCCACGATGAGTACATCATGCTCGGGAAGAAGCTCGCCGTCCGAGGCGACATGAAGACCATAGAGATATGTATTGACAACAACGATTTCTGCTTCCCCGGCGCGCAATCGGGCTAATTCGGAGAAGCATTGACCGCCTTGTGGACAGCGACGTGCTCCTGGGCACTCATCGCTACCAACGCTGACAGCGCTCGTGGCACGTTCACTGGGGGCCCAAGTGATTTCATCCATGTCGCCCGATGTACTCGTCTGCGCCCATGTGGCGATCTTGGCAACCTCGCGTTTGATGGAGTCCGACATTTCTTCGACTTCTAACAGCGTGGGTGAGTCGTCGCGTTTTGCTTTCTCCTCTGAAAAATGTAGTTCTGCAACGCGCTGCATGCAGACGTAGTTGCTACGACCCTTAAGTACGGCAAATGAAATCTCGCGATTGAGATATGGCCCAAGATGTTCGGCGAGAAAGGGCAGATCTTTTTTCGCCAGTTGATCCTGGAGGGCTTTGGTGGCCGTGCTGATGACAACACGTTTTCCACTGAGAATCGCAGGTACGAGGTAGGCGATTGTTTTGCCGGTGCCTGTGCCGGCCTGGACGACTAGATGAGTCCCATTCTGTAGAGCCTCTTCGACGCCTTGAGCCATTTCCTTTTGCCCTGGGCGACTTTCTGCGTTGGGTAGGGCCGAGGTGGCTATCTCCATCGCGTCAGAGAGATTTATTTTCCTACGAGGCACAGACACAATCTTGAACCGTAGTTCACAGGTGACGGATATCTGTTTTTTAAGAAGAATGAACTCCACGGGCGAGGGCCAATGCTTGATCAAGATCCTCGGCAGAGTACTCGGGCCAAGTATTGGTCGTGAAATGAATGGGGGCACCATTGGCTTGCCAGAGCAAGAAGTTAGAAAGTCGTCGCTCGCCCGAGGTCCGTACGACAACATCCACGTCGGGCATTTGGGGGAGGTACATCTGTTGACCAAGATTTTCAATCGTGGGTTGCAGACCACGATCATGTAAGAGTCTGGCGGCCTCGGCGATTTCGGCTCGACTTCCGTAATCAAAAGCGACGGTCAGAGTCATCCCAGTGTTGGCAGAGGTGTCTGAGATGGCCTGACGTATTGCTCTTTGGACGAAGCGCGGTGTTCTGGCCGCTGGATCCTCGAAGCGCCGCCCGATCCAACTGACTCGCACGTTGAGTTCGTTAAGTTCTTTGACACGCCCAAAGAGTCTCTTGTGAAGGCTCAAAATGTGGCGTACCTCTTTGCGAGGTCGGATCCAGTTTTCGGTGGAGAAGCCAAAAACCGTGAGGTAATCAACATTGCGCGCCACGCAGAGGCGGACCACTGCCGCGAGATTTTCTTCACCCTGGGTATGGCCAGCGATACGCGGTAGTCCGCGCCTTTGCGCCCATCTCCCGTTGCCATCCATAATGCAAGCCACATGCATGAGTTCCTACGGTACTTGCCGCCAATGCTCCCATGCGTCATTGTTTACTTCATACATGGACTCAACTATCTCCGTTGAGTGCTCTCCCATCGGCAACAATGGAAGATATGTGGCAACTCTTTCGCCGAGTCTTTAAGTCTCGTGGGCAAACATCGGAGTTGGGCGTTTCGGCGTTGAGGCACATTGTTGTTGCTGGTGGTTCTATCGAGGAATGGCGCAGTTTCGATGCGCTGCAGTGGCAGAGCCGGCTAGAGAGTTTGGCTCGTGCGGGAAAGGCATCTGGAGCGCGATTTATCTCGGTGCACCCATATGACATGGGACCCACCGAGTCATCAAATTTGGCTCAATGGGGCGATGTGCCCAAAAGTATGACCATTGATGGTGTGCAGGTCACGACGCACCCTTATAGCGATGGTCGGATGCGACTTTGTTCAGTTCTTGGAGCATGGGACGAGACTCAAGAGATCACTGAATTGTCATTGGATGCGGTGTTGTTCGGAGAGGCTGGCGAACCCGATTTGGTGGTTGTTCTTGGGCCTCCTGATCGCTTGCCGCGTTCATTGATGTGGGAATTGGCCTACAGCGAGATTGTTTTCATTGATCGTACGTGGGCAGATTTGCACGCGGCAGACATTGAGACTGCGATTGCCGAGTTTGCTTCACGAGAACGGCGTTTCGGTGGTGTTGACCCGTGACCTCGCGCTTGTACCGGGACACGGGAATAGTTCTGCGCACTTACAAATTAGGTGAATCGGACAAAATTGTGATTTTCCTGACCGAAAATTACGGCAAAGTACGAGCAGTCGCTAAAGGAATTCGCAAAACCCGATCAAAGTTTGGGGGTCGCCTTGAACCGCTTTCGCATGTGGCCGTGCAGTTCCACCGGGGACGCGATTTAGACATCGTCAGTCAGGTCGAAAGTGTGGATTCACACGGAACTGTTTTTGGCAACTTGGATGCGATGACACAAGCAAGTTCCCTTTTGGAAGCTGTTGACCAATTAGTCCCAGATCGTGAACCAGTACCGCAGATGTTCAAAATGTTGCTGGGTGCTCGGCAAACTCTACTGACGCGCCCCTCGCCACTTGTAGTCCCAGCCTTCTTGTGGAAGTTGCTCGTTGCTGAAGGCGTTCGCCCACAACTCGACAGTTGTGTGGCATGTGGTGAAGGCAGCGGAGAAGATATCAATTTTGTGGCTTTCGATATACAACAGGGAGGCGTCGTCTGTCGCTCGTGCCGCGCAGGGTTTGCGATTTCACCCGCGGCACTTAAATTGTTGCGCGATGTACTAGGTGGCCGACTCGGCGAAATGTTGGATCAAGCGCACCAACCGGGACCGCAGACTCTCAACGACCCTGTCTTAAATGAGGTGGCACAACTCGCAACACGAGCCTTTGAGCACCATATTGAGAGACGGTTGCGCTCAGTTTCTCTTTTTGAACAGCACTGATTCTTCTATACCTGCTTGTGAGCACTAGCAAACCCCTAAACTTGCTCTCCTATGCCAGCTAAAGATCTCGACCAGATTGTCAACCTTTGTAAACGGCGAGGCTTCGTCTATCCATCGGCGGAGATCTATGGGGGTTTTCGGTCGAGTTATGACTACGGCCCA
>WLTJ01000092.1 GCA_009705435.1 Actinomycetota bacterium
AGCGCGGTCACCAGCGATGTCACTCCCCACATCTCGCGTCACCATCACGCAACGCGGACATGGCGACTGAAACTCAATTTCACATTCACCGAGACGCGCTGTCTTGCCTGCCCACCCAAATTCGGGATGGCCAGTTTGCTCGCCCGTGTCAATCACCAGACTCGGACGAAAACGTCGCACATCAATCACCGAATCAGGCAAGGCCTGCCGCAATGAACGCAATGCTGAGGTCGTCATCACCATCAGTGGCCAGCAGTCGTAATAGGTTCCCGGTGGGGATTCAAACTCCATCACTTCTGGAGGAAACACCGAAAAATCGGGCAACGGTTCGTCAGTATCGCGTCCGAAAACCCCGCGCAGTTCTTCCATCATGTCATCACTACTCGGAGCGCCGCGACGGTAATGATCAAGATCAGATGCTGGACGCAAGTATTCAAGTTGAACATTTGCCCCAATCGCGCGACTGACCAAATCATTGGCCTGAGCGTCATCACTGCGCACCATGCTCCCATCAGGCAAGGTGATTTCAACGACCTCAGAACCATTGACAAATTGTGCCGACAGTTTCATGAGCCCGCCCAACTTCTTGGCGCCACGAATACCACCATTGTCAATATCTCGAACTGCCCAGAGGCGATCACCGACAATTCCTAACTCATTGATCAAACAAGACTCAACGGTGCCCCCCACCATTGACTTCACTGGGTAGACCCAAATCTCATTGACCGAAAGTTGGGTCACTGACGTTGGGTCCCGACTTTAAGATCTTTGAAAGGCATGTTTTTATCAACCATCGGTTCGCGAGGCAATCCGAGAACACGGTCCCCGATGATGTTGCGTTGGATTTCGTCAGTTCCACCGGCGATGTTCGATTGGAAACTGCTCAAAATATAGCGTGCCCAATTTTCCCCACGACCTTCACCTTCCCATGCATCGCAATCTGCGCCAACTAAACGATTGATCAAGGGTCGGCTGAAGCGGGCAATAATGGCGCCGTGCAATTTGCCTAGTGAACCTCCAGGACCTGGCGCCTTGCCAGCTTTCATCTCGGCTCGAGTGCGCATCGAAACCAAGGACTTCACAGTCTCTTCGCAATACAGTTTCATGAGATCTTGACGAATAAGAGGATCGCTCAACTTGCCGTTATTCTTCGCAACATCAATCAAACGATCTGCCAAGTTGTGGGTCACGCCGCTTGACGAACCAGTGCCGATTGCTACTCGCTCATACATCAACATCGCCGTGGCTTGATTCCAGCCATTGTTTAGTTCACCCAATAGCCATGACTTCGGAATCCGCACATCAGTGAAGAAGACCTCGTTGAAATGACTTCCTCCGTCGATCTGGTGAATCGGACGAATATCCATTCCTGGTGCTTTCATGTCAACGATGAACATGGAGATTCCCGCATGCTTCGGAGCATCTGGGTTGGTGCGCGCAATCAGAACTCCATAGTCACTGACATGTGCCAGAGTCGTCCAGACTTTTTGTCCATTCAGAACCCACTCATCACCGTCAAGTTCTGCGCGAGTCTGCAGACTTGCAACATCTGAACCAGCGCCCGGTTCAGAGAACATCTGGCACCACATCGTGCGCGCCGCAATCAGGTCCGGCATAAATTCGCGCTTATGCTCCTCGGTTCCAAACTGATTGAGCACTGGCAAACACATGCCGTGACTAATCGTCAACTCAAAGGTCATGTCGGGATACTTGCCGTACTCTTCGCGATAAATCCGGTCATGAATACGGGTCAATCCCGCTCCGCCATATTCCTTGGGGTACACCAATCCAGCAAGGCCCGCCTCCGTGAGAGCAGCCTGGTATTTTTTCCCGATCATCAGCGAGGACTCGCTACGACGACCAATCCCCGAGGCATTCTGCTCAAGGAATTCACGCACCTGAAGGCGAAACGCCTCTGCTTGCTCTGGGGCTAGGACATCATCAGTTGAAGTTGAACTCATAATCTCAGTCTGCCATCTGGCGCCGTGGGCGTGCCTAATCGAAACACCACCCAGCGGGGGATGTACCGTTGAGATATGGAATCTGCAGTTTTTCGCCATGTCAGCGATTGCTCAACCGAAGAGTGGAGCAGTCCCGAGCGGGGTGTCGTACGTTGGTGGGAGCTTTTTGGGGGCGATGCCACTGCGACGAACGAGATGACCGTGGGAATCGCTGAAGTCCCAGTCGGGGCTGTCCCCCCTCCCCGCGGCCATTCCCATGACGCCTCAGAGGTGTACGTGATTTTGGCTGGCGAGGGCTACGTCGTCGTTGACGGCGTGCGCACTGCAGTCACCGAGGGCTCTGCAGTCTGGATTCCCCAAGGCCATGAGCATTACGCCGACAACACGGGGACAATCCCATTGAGATTGTTGTACGTCTTTGCTCGCGACAGATTCAGTGATGTCACCTATTCATTTCCTGGCGAACAGATGAAGGAAAACTCATGACACCAAAACCTGTCATCAATCTCATCAGTCCCGAAACCTTTGCGGCTACCGGGCACCCGTGGGAGCAGTACGCGTGGCTACGCAAAAATGCCCCCGTGTATTGGCACGACGAACCAAATGGTCCTGGCTTTTGGGCGATCACCAAATATGAAGATGTCCGAACGATCAGTCGATTACCGAAAGTGTTCAGTTCATATGAAACCAGCGTGATGCTTCCTGATCCCGATCCCATGGGTCTCTACGCGCAACGCCTGATGATGCTCAATATGGATCCGCCTCAACACGACCGATTTAAATTGTTGGTATCACGTGGCTTTACTCCAAAGAATGCTCCCCTCCTGCGTCCAAAGATTGAAGAACTAGCACGCGACATCGTCGATGCGGTGCTCGCTAAAGGAGAATGCGATTTTGTCTCCGAGATAGCCGGGCGTTTGCCATCTGGCTTGATCGCCGAGTTAATGGGCATGCCGCGTGCAGACGGTGAACGACTGTACGACCTCACCGAAATCATGCACACCAACGATGACGCCATTGCCCCACCAGAAATAAAGATGAATGCCGTTGGGGAAATGCTGGGTTACGCACAATCAGTGGCAGACCTCAAACGCCAGAACCCCGGGGACGATCTCGCCACGATTCTCGTCAATGCCGAAATAGATGGCGATCATCTCACCGACGAGGAATTTCAATGGTTCTTCTTATTGCTCGTCAATGCTGGCGGAGATACTACGCGCAACTTGCTAGCGGCAGGTCTGCAGTTGCTCTTCGATCATCCAGATCAACGGACCAAGTTGATCGGTGATCTTGATGGACTGCTCGGCTCAGCAGTCGAAGAAATGTTGCGCTACTGCAGTCCCGTCACCCATTTCAAGCGCACCGCGATGCAAGACACCGTCGTCGGTGGACAGTCCATAAAGGCTGGCGAACGGGTTGTCATGTTCTACGGCTCGGCTAATCGCGACGAAGACATCTTTGAGAACGCCGATACTTTTGATGTTGCCCGCCACCCAAATCCACACGTTGCCTTCGGCGCAGGTGGACCACATCTCTGCTTAGGCATGCATGTTGCGCGAGTTGAACTTGCAGTGATGTTCCGCGAACTTTTGACCCGCATGCCCCATATTGAGGCGGGCGGTCCAATCGAAAGGATGCACAGCAGTTTTATTGCTGGCGTGCACCGTATGCCGATTAAGTACTAGGGCCCAACAACTTCTTTGAACTGCACGCGTAGGTCTTTTTTGAGGGCCTTGCCCGAGGGGTTACGAGGAATGACCTCAATGAAGCGCACTGCTACTGGCTGCTTGAAACGTGCCAATTTGCTGGCGCAGTGAGTCAAAACAGCTTCTTCGGTGACCGACTCGTCCTTGCGAACAACAATCGCTAAAGGCGATTCTCCCCACTTGTCAGATGGGATACCAATGACCGCCACATCGCCGACACCAGCGAGACCCATAATGATGTTTTCAATCTCGGCGGGATACACATTTTCTCCACCAGAGATCATCATGTCCTTGATACGGTCCTGAATGAAAATGAATCCGTCTTCATCTCGGATCGCACCATCGCCGCTGTACAACCAGCCATCTTTCAACGCGTCAGCCGTTGCTTCTGGTCGATTCCAGTAGCCAAGCATCATGTGTCCACCGCTGATTAAAACTTCTCCAGCTTCTCCAGCATCACACTCAGTTCCATCGGGACGCACCACCTTGACTTCTGACAAAAAGAACGCTTTACCAGTTGATCCTGCTTTGCTGATGGCATCTTCTTTTGAGGTCAGACAAGCAGGCCCACAAGTTTCTGTCAGTCCGTACACCTGATTGATCTCAATGCCAATTTCTGCATAAGCCATAATCAGCGACACAGGAACCGGAGCTGCACCAGCCATCAACCAGCGAACATGTTCGTGCTTGTACTTGGTCGGGTCATACACCTGGCGCATGAAGTTCAACATCGCAGGCACGAACAGTCCGTTATTGATGCGCTCTGAATCAATAATATCCCACACCTTGACAGGATCGAAAGCACGCATCAATACATGAGTAGTACCGACAAAGATATTCCCAAGGGCTGGAGTCAGCGCACCCACATGAAACATCGGCATCGGATTGATATAACGATCCCCCTTGGCCAAATCACTTGTCGTGCACATTGTTGATAGCGCCCAATATTGAGTGTTATGTGAGTGCATCACGCCCTTTGGCAACCCAGTGGTGCCCGATGTGTACATGATGTACAACAAGTCATCGCCTGATGCCGTGACCGCTGGTTCGGTTGCAGGCATCGTCGCCGACTCAACAATGAAGTCACGAGCGAAGGGAGGCTTCGTTGAGGAGTCCCCAACATATAACCATGACTTAATGTCAGTGCGATCACCACGGGACTGCAATTCGGAGACGTTAGCCGCAAACTCGGAACCGAAAACCAGAAGGGTCGTTCCCGAATCCTTGAGAATGAATTCCAATTCGTCCGCAATTAAACGCCAGTTCAAAGGCACGATCACTGCACCAAGTTTGGCGGTCGCAAAGAAAGCAGTCATGAACTCGGAGGAGTTCATCAACAGAAGAGCGACACGATCGCCCTTCTGGACTCCGGCATCAACGAGCAGGGATGCAACCTTGTTAGTCTCAGCGTTCAGTTCGGCGTAACTAAAACGTCGTCCAGCGGCCACATCGTAGAGAGCCTCGATGTTGGCATTGATGTTGGCTCTGCGCGTCAGAAGATTTCCGATATTTACGGTCATAAGAGAAAATATAGGCACGAAACGCCGAAGTATGCTAACTCTGTGGTTACAGCGTTAATGAACCGACTAGATCTCTCATTTCGTGACACGGGTGGGGACGAAACGCCTGTGATGAGTGGGGCTTTGGTAGCACCGTGACACCTGGACCCTTCACCTACTGGAATTCAGTGAACGCCGCGATCAATACCCTTCTCACGGAACTCGGCGCACGATGAAAGATCTCGTTCTCACAGCAGTTCACAGTCATGTCGCGCTGTGGAATGCCATGGATCGTGAGTCCTGGATTGCATTGTTTTCACCTAAAATGGTTTTTGAGGATCCCGTTGGCACCCCAGAAAAGCTTGGTCTTGATGCCGTGAACAAGACTTGGGATCGATCTTTCAAACCAGGTCGGCGTTGGACGCTTCACCCTGAGCAGATCGTTGGCGCCGGCAATGAAGCGGCAGTGGTGATGCGCAATGAAGGTGACCTTGACGGAAAACAGGTTGTCGTGCGCAGTATTGAGATCTTTACTGTCAACGCAGGAGGACTATTAATTCGTATCCGCTCATTCTTTGATCAGCCGACTGACTTTGCGCTGTCGCAATACTTCACACCCGAACGAGGCGACTAAAGGTGGCCACAACTTAGTTGTACATACTTCAATAAATATTTTGCTCGTTCTACTGGGTCGCCGATATCTCGTAAGAACTTTGAACGAACCTCAAAAGACAGAGGCACTGCTGGAATAGCCTTGAGTAATTCGACGATCGGCAATGAGCCTTCACCAGGACACAATCGACCATTCAACGCTTCATCAAGCAAGCCAGCAAAATCAGTCGGACATTGTGCAGGCGCATCGCAAATTTGTAGATATGGGAAAAGTTCGATCGGCATTGCTTTCACATCGTCTATTGATGACCCAGACCTCGACAGGTGCAAATTGTCAATGAGCACTCCGCCATTCGACGCACCAGAGGTGCCGACTATCTCTGCCGCCATTGACAGTGTATTCAATGGAAAAATGGGTAAAAACTCGCACACAACCACGATTCCATGTGGTTCGGCAAGTTCACAGACCTGTTGATAGCGCTCGGTAGTTCGTGCTTGATCTTTCAATCGGCTAGTAAACAAAATATGTTGAGCGCCAATGATGACCGCTGCTTCAATGAGTTGTTCGGCAAAATCATTGCCATCAACTGACGGGATAATGGGTTCGATATCTAAGGCAACGATTCCTGTGTCATCAAGGCGTTGACGAACTTCTTGGGAGGTTTTATCATCCCAAATCTTTCCATCAAACCAAATGCCGACTGCCGGCCAGCCAGCTTCGTGAGCGACCGTCACCATGTCTGCGGGCGCAACGTCCGGTTGCACTCCAGCGGCCAGCGAAAGTAATCGTCCCATTAATGCACCGGGACAGTACCTGACAGCTCCGGCGCATCACTGACATATTTCGGCTTGAAAGCCAAAACGAACAGTAGACCACCCGCAGCAATGCAACTTCCCGAGACAACAAGTGGCGTCGCCGACGTGATGGTGGTGGCAATGTAGCCCACCAAGATGGAGGCC
>WLTJ01000093.1 GCA_009705435.1 Actinomycetota bacterium
ATTCTTTTCACTTTGTCAGTTTGATGCGATAGTTTCTTGACATGAGTGATGCCAATCCATCCGACTTCACACGTGATTTAGTCCGCTGGAGTGAAGCCCTCGCGGGTATCGCTCGCACTGGTATTGGCTTCACACAAAATTTGTATGAGCGTGAACGTTACGAAGAAGTTCTTCACGTGGCCGCTGATATCAAAGCCGCCGCCGATGAGGCCCTTGAGGTTCGTCGTGAACAGGATCACTTTGTGCAGGAATGGATGGAGTCGGTTGGTGAAGGCGTGCCAGGCTACGTCACTCCAAAAATCGCAGTTGGGGCGATTGTCGGAAATGATGCCGGTGAAATTTTGTTAGTCCGTCGTCCAGATTCGGGAGTTTGGCTCTACCCAACTGGCTGGGCTGACGTGGGTTACTCGGCGAGTGAAGTGGCGATGAAAGAAGTGCATGAAGAAACTGGCATTGAGTGTGAACCAGTGCAGTTGCTCGGCGTTGTGGATGGTCAGCGAATGGGCTTCAGTCGGTTTGGAATGTACATGCTGTTTTTTCACTGCCGTCCCGTTGGGGGTTCATTGCAAGGTCATCCGCTTGAGACGAGTGGTGTTGGATGGTTCGCTGCTGATGCACTACCAGACCCAACTGCTGGAGCAGATTGGTGGGGACCGATGGCATTTGCGGCAATCAACGGTCAATCGGGTGTCGCTAGTTTTGACGCGCCACGCGATCCCGTGTGGCGAAAAACTTGATCTAGTCCTCAGACTGACTGCGTAAGAAGCGTTCAACTTCTTCCATCAAAGCATCGCTATCAACCGGCTCATCGGGGAGCGGACCGCTCATCGGTGGAGCATCGTCCATGCCATCAAAGCGTAATTGATCCGGGGAAACACCAAAGAGGGTGTCATCGTCGTCGTCGTATTCATCTTCATCTTCGTCGTAATCATCGTCATCGCCAGAATTTTCCAAACGTTCGATGTAGCGGCTCATTGATGGATCACTACTAATGATCTCGTCAATTTGCTCTTCATAAACTTCAGATTGAGCGTCGAGTTTCATGGTGGGTGAGTCACAGCCGACAATTTCTGCCAAGCGTTCAATCAAGGCTGCTGCGGCCTTGGGCGATGGCACTTGAGCGGCATAGGCAGGCACTGCAGCCCAGAGTGAAGCGGTTGAAAAGCCCGCTGCATGTGCTGCATCGTTGAGAACACCAACGATGCCAGTCGGTCCTTCGTAACGACTGCGCTGTAAATCGTGAAGGTCAATCAAGTTTTGATCAGTTGCGGTACCAAGAACTTGAGTGCTACGTCGATGAGGTACATCGGCGAGGAGAGCACCAAGGGAAACAAATGACGATGCCTTGTATTCCTCGGCGACACCAATGATTTGCTGACAGAACAATTTCCATCGCAATGCTGGTTCGGGACCGAGGACGAAGATGAGATCCACATCACCACTAGTGACACTCCACAAACTCACGGTGGGCCACACGATGTGTCGAGCCGAATCATTGTCGAGCCTGACATGCGGACGGATTGTCGCGAAGTCGGTGAACTCTTCTGGATTGATTTCGGCGAGAGGTGCTGCTCCCATAGTTTCAACAAGATGTTTAACGGCAGTGCTGGCGGCGTCGGCAGCATCATTCCAACCGGTGAAGGCGGCGATGACGTGGGGGCGACTCAACTCTGGTCGACGGATCCAACGGATGTGTTCTAGATCGGCCATTGCTATTGACGCTATCGCCCAAAACTCATGGCGAAATGCTCATCGTCACACCAGTTTTGCCAGATTTCTACAGTTGTGGTCGGACAATGAATTGCAGGAAACCACCGTCACCAGAAACCTCAGCCACGAGACTGCTGTCGTACACATCGTTCGGGCCCTGCATCAGGTCATTTTCAGTGGCGCCTGGTGCGGTGGTTACCAAAGTCCAAGCCTGGCGTTTGTAGGTGAGGTTTTGCGGGTGTAACCGGTGGGCTTCTTTCCACCAAGAAACGGCTGCATCTTGACTTACGGTTTTGCGCAGGTAATCACCCAATTCGAAGCAGGCAGTTGCACGGGCTTCATTATCGGATCGAGGCTGGCTACGTTCGACAACTTCGTCGGCGCTCAGAGCGAAGGGTGAAGATGCGCCGTTTTTTGCCCAATCAATGATGGCTGCCCGATAGGCCTCAGCATCGTCGGGAATGTCCTTGACGGCATGGAGCATTTTGTCCAAAGCCTCGGGTAGTCCCTCTGGTATTTCCATATCGCGCATTGGGTTGCGTTCGATGGAAGCACCTTCTGCTGGACGTACTAAAACACCGTCTTCGTTGATCCATACTGCCATCGGAATATTGGTGAAACCAAAAAGTGGATTCGTAGCGTGCAAGGTATCAACAACACTTGGGTGAGTTGCTTGACCAAGTTCATGCCACGGCCGTGCATGTTCAGCGTTGATGTCAAGAGCGACAGTGACGACGGTTGCGCCGTATTGTGCGATTTCTAAGTTCAGTGCTTGCCACCCGGGCAAGCTTGAGCGACAGCCTCAATAACTGGACCAGGCAACAAGGACTACCTTTTTACCTCGCAACGATGAGAGGCGAAATGGGGAACCATCAAAGTTCATCAATTCAGGATCGGCAGCGACAGCAGTATTCAGCGATTTTCCACTGAGAGTCGCAGGGCCTAGCGACCACACACCATGATCGGCATCCTCAACAAGTGGCATACCTAATCGTGCGGCGGCAATGGCCACATCCAACGAACCATCGGCACTCAGGGCTCCAGGCGCCGGAACGCAAATCTCACCTCGACATAGACCTTCGGGCTTGGGCTCCCAGCCAGTGGCTTGAGCGAATTCACGAGTAGTTGTTCGAAGTTCGGTAAGGATCACAGTGTCAGTCTGCCACGAGATAGCGCTTGATTTACGACTTTGCCGCAGCTTTGGCAAGTTCGTGTGGTCCCGATCCTGGGTAGCCCTTGAAGTTGCGAACAAACTGCGACCATGGAGTGAGCATGGCGATGAGGTGATCAAAATCATCACCGATCTTGTTGATCACAGCATGCATTTGTTCATCGGTGCGAACCTCGACCTGTTCGCGTAGTTCGCGCCCAAGTTGTGTAAACGCGCCGTCACTTATGAGGCCACGCTCTTCAAGGCGATCTATGGCTGCGCTGAAATCATCTTCACTCCAGGCGCGAGTGCGGCTATATGACTTAAGTGGAAGACCCCAAAATAGTTCGGTGAGTAATCCGATTTCGGTGGCGTCGAGACCTGCAGAAATCCACGCCGCAGTATGCGAGTCGCCTCGATATTCGCGCAACATGTCTCCAAAGTGCCAGACAGCACCGAGGTCAGTCTCGGGAATGGTTTGGCTGAGGGTTCCAGCGAAGAGCGGACGACCTTCGGGGCGTAAGACACTCACGGCACGTTCCAAGATTGGCCGCGCCCGATTGACTCCGCCTGGTTTGGCTCCAAGAATGCGCTCTAGTTGTCCGATCGCGCCGTTGCGTCGCGCTGCACAGATAGTCGTCGCATCAGTGATTTGCCAGCCAGCGGTCACGGCAGAGATGACAACTTGCGGATTGAAAACTGCGAAGGCTGCTGCCACGACTTCACCTGGCACCTGACCCATGAGCGAACCACGGCTGGTGAAATAAGCATCACCTTGAGGCAGAGCGACACCGTTCATATCGCCCGGGCTGGGTTCAAAGCCGAGAGCCACATAGTTGGCGTGGCATTCCGGCGAAAAATAGACCTGCCCGATGAGTGGTTCGAGTGCACCGCCGAGTGCACGAGCCTTTGTTGAGAGTTCACGTGAATCCATGGGCTTACCGTAGAACGCAAGCAACCTAGACTCATTATCGTGAGCGTTCAGATTGAAATATGTGAAGTGGTGGACGATGACGTTGTGCAGGCATTTGAGATGCTGATTCCGCAACTGTCGAAGTCGAACCCTCCTCCGAGTCGCTCAGAATTAGAGGCATTAGTGAAGTCCGAGGCTTCGACATTGTTCTTGGCGAAACTTGATGGGCGAATTGTCGGCTCGCTGACTCTTGCGATGTTTCGTATTCCGACTGGGGTGCGGGCATGGATTGAAGATGTCGTGGTTGATGATTCGGCCCGCGGTCATGGTGCAGGTGAAGCCCTCAATCGAGCAGCGCTTGATTTTGCAAAAGCCAATGGTGCAATCACGGTTGATTTAACCTCACGTCCGTCGCGTGAGGCCGCAAATCGTTTATATCAGCGACTCGGTTTTGCGCTGCGCGAAACAAATGTCTATCGCCACAACCTGTAGATAAAATTTCAGGGAAACTTCAGCCCGAGAGCCTCGTGGGTGTCGGCACCAGCAAGTGCGTCCGCCGTGAGATTTTCTGAATACTGAAAGTTCATGACGGCGCGCATTGTGTTCGGTCCATAACTGCCGTCAGCACTGTCATCAAGAAAACCCTTATTGATCAGCGCAGTCTGAAGGGCCTTAACTCGGTTTCCGATATCGCCAAACTTGAGTTGTCCTTGGGCTTTTTCAGGATGGTAGGCCTTAACTGTTTCATCGCAGGGATAACCAGAAAGAATGATCTGCAACGAAGTCAACACATCCGTTTGCGGTGATTGTCCGTAGGAGTCGTCCTTTGAATAACAGTAAACATACAAAGCGTCAGCCGATTTCCATACTCCATCTTCCGCATGAAACGGAGTGACACCCTCGCATTCTCCACACGGCTCGTAGTAGGTGATCATCCAGTCACCCAAGCATTCCAAGAGAACAAGTCCAGTTGTGTCTTCATCGGGGGCTAGGGCAGCAAGATCACATTCCGGTTGTGGTTGGGACGGAACAACAGTTGTCGGCGTTGCGACCGTCGTGGTTTGGTTTTCAGTTGTAGGTGTCTCATCGGGACTGGTCGTTGACACGGCGATTGTGCTGTCGCTGAGCGCTGGCAAATCTTCAGTATTTGACCCACCACCGATTGAACATGCTGTCAGCAGTGAAGTGATCAGTAGTGCGCCAATTCTGATTTTCATCGTGGTTCCTCAATCAGTCTGTGTTGTGGGGACTCTAACAACAACTAGGGCAAGGGATTCCTGATGTCGAAGCAGATAGGCACTATTCGTCAGTAAAAATGGAGGATGTGTTGACTGGAATTGGAATTGCTCTGTGCTTCTTGCGAGAATAGAGGTGATTAGTAGCGAGAAAAGGCGAAGTCACCATGGCCCATGATGAGATCTACACAGAGAATCTTTCAATTGATCAATTGAGGGAGAAATATCAAGCCGAGCGTCAGAAACGACTTCGCTCTGATGGAGTAGCGCAATACAAAGAACTAGTTGGTGACTACGAGGAATTTGATCGTGACCCATATGTTGAACCAGGTTTTACCCGTGACGCTGTCATTGAAGAGGTTGATGTCGTCATCGTTGGCGGTGGTTTTGGGGGAATGATCGCTGCAGCCAATCTGACCAAGGCAGGGATCACCAATTTCCGCATTGTCGAGAAGGGTGGCGACTTCGGTGGCACATGGTATTGGAATCGCTATCCCAATGCGGCCTGCGACGTTGAGTCCTATGTGTATTTACCTCTGCTGGAGGAGACCGGCTACATGCCGACCGAAAAGTACGCCAAGGCTCCAGAGATTTTTGCCTATTGTCAACTTCTTGGTCGGACATTTGATCTGTATCGTGCCGCTCTTTTTCAGACGGAGATCGCCGACATGCGATGGGATGAAAATCTCAAACGTTGGCGAGTCGCAACATCGCGTGCCGATGACATTTCCGCCAAGTTCATTGTGATCGCTGGTGGCGTATTGCATAAGGCCAAACTTCCAGGCATCCCTGGTATTGAGACTTTTGCTGGTCGGGCATTTCACACCAGTCGCTGGGATTACAGCTATACCGGTGGTAGTTCGCAGGGGTTGATGGACAAGTTGGCCGATAAGCGTGTCGGCATCATCGGAACTGGAGCCACAGCAGTTCAGGTCGTGCCGAAATTGGCTGAGTCAGCGAAAGAACTCTTCGTTTTTCAGCGCACTCCAGCAGCAGTTGGCATTCGCGGTAACAAACCGACTGATTCTGAATGGTTCAGTTCGCTCAAGCCAGGCTGGCAGGCCGAGCGGATTACAAACTTCACTCAGGCAGTAACGGGCGCGCAACCCGAGATCGATCTCATTCAAGATGAGTGGACGCGAATGATGCGCGTGGACACCCGCAAATTACCTGAGAATGAGGAAGAAGCTCAAGAACTTGAGCGCATTGACTTTGAGAATATGCAAGGGATTCGTCAACGGATCGCCCAGATTATTGAGGATCCCAAAACAGCCGAGTTGATGATGCCTTGGTACGGTCAGGGTTGTAAGCGGCCATGTTTCCACGATGAATATTTGCCTGCCTTTAATCGTCCGAATGTGCACTTAGTTGACACTGATGGAAAGGGCGTTGATCAAGTGACGCCGACTGGATTGGTCGTCAATGGGGTTGAGTATCCAGTTGACTTGCTGATTTTCGCATCTGGTTTCGAGGTCACGACTGACTACACCCATCGTTTGGGTTTCGACCCCGTGGGACGTGATGGCATCTCGCTGAGTCAGGGGTGGAGTGAAGGTCCTGCCACGCTGCACGGTGTTTTATCGCGTGGTTTTCCAAACATGTTTATGATCAGCACAGTACAAGGCGCTCAAGCTACGAACTTTGTTCACTCCATCAGTGAAGTGGCCAAGCATGTCGCATTTTTGTTGAC
>WLTJ01000094.1 GCA_009705435.1 Actinomycetota bacterium
GAATTCGAACTAATGGTGATTTCAACATCAGTGCCGATTGGTGGAGTGACTCGTCCACCAGGGGCATGCGAAGCAGTGGCCGCCATGACTTCGCCAGTCTTGAGAACAATCTCGCGTGGGTCAAGCGGTTTACCTGTGGCATGGGCTGGGCACACACTGGTGCATCGTCCGCACATCGTGCAGGCGTCGGTGTCGAGCAGTTGCTTCCAGGTGAAATCTTCAACAACCGAAGCACCGAACGACTCGAGCGAGGTCTCGGTGAGGTTTGGCATGGCCTTCATTGCACCCTTGGGACGATCACGATCTTTGAGGTACATATTCAGTGGGGATGTGAAGATATGTCGCAACATTGTGATTGGCAAAATTGCCAAGAAAGCCACAAAGGTAAGCACGTGAAAAATCCACCAACCTTGATGCCATAACTCGAGTGTGCGCGGTGTCAGACCATCCACCATGGATGCCAATGGGTAACCGATGAAGGACCATTTTTCGTGATCCATGTTTTCGCCACGTGCAGAACTTTGGGCGATGCGGAACATTTCGGCGCCGAAACCAGACACGCCAATCGCTAACAAGACGCCCAAAATGATTGCGTGTTCTGGCTTGCTCTTAATACGAATGCGATATGGTCGCTGCACATAACGGCGAACGATTGCCCACAAAACGCCAACAGTAAAAACTAAGCCCGCGAGGTCTCCAACGAGGACATAGCCGCGGTACACATCGCCATGAAGAAACTTCAGGCTCTCTGGTAGTTGATGATCTAGTTCAAGTGCAGTGGTGACACCGAGCAACACAAGAAACCCGAAGTACATCATGGAGTGCATGAGTCCCGCGGCCGAATCTCGCAACAGAGTGCGCATGTAAACGCCAGCACGGAAGTCTGCGAGGCGACGTTTGACATTTTTTGTCGTAGTGCGACGACGGTCTGATGTGCCACGTTCCCAGTTACGAATTCGATCAGCGAATCTAAATGAACCCCACAAAACTAAAACTGGAATGACGGTGTAGAACGCCAACTGCAGAGGACCGGGAATTCCCCCGAACACGGGGCGATGAATAACCGACTCTTCTTTCCAGCCGGTTATCAGAGGCAGGATGCCCGAGAACACAATGAAGACCGCCATGAAAGAACCTATGGCGATAGAGAGTTGGTGGGGCTTTAAACGCCGTGGACCCGAAGGAGTGGCGGTGGTGTCATCGTGCGTACTCATGCAGGTAGAACGCTAGTGCGCAATGATGAATGAGGAGAACCTGTCAGCCGAAATACTGGCGGTCTAATTCACGAATACGGCCGGCCAAAGTGGCAAGCAGTTTGTGCGAAAGAGCAGGAATAGCGTCAATCACTGCCAAGAACTGGCGCTGACTGATGACCAACATCACGCAATCGGTATCGGCGGTCACAGAGGCAGTACGTGGACCGTGATCCAGCAGCGATAATTCGCCGACGACTGCGCCACTGGAGAGAGTGGCTACTTTTTTACCGTTACGTCGCACAGTTGCGGTGCCACTGATAATGACGTATGCCTCACGGCCAGTTTGACCCTGGTCGATGACCAAGGCTCCTGCGGGGAGGGAAACTTCGTCGCCAGCTTTAGAGATCTTTTCAAGATCTTTCGTTGAGCACGAAGAAAACAGCGAGACTTTACGGAGACTGTCGAGGTAGGACTTTTTGCTGGCCATGCATGTCACTATACGACGCTCGTGAACTTGTGCGAACCACTGGAGCGTGTCTCAGGGGTCACGCGGATGAGTCCACAGACACACCTCCTATGGGCTCAGGTCACCCAGTTTGGACTAGGCACCCGCCTGGGTGGCGACGGCCTTGGCTGCCGCCTGAATGGCCACAGCATCCCCAAGGTATTCGGCTGTTTTAAGAGTCATGTCGTCATTAAATATGTAGCGCTTTGGGACTCCAGTTGGGATGTTCAACTCAGCGATATCGGTGGTCGAAATAGCCTCAAGGTGCATGACCAGGGCGCGCAAAGAATTGCCGTGAGCAACCATCAAAACTGTCAGACCTTCTTGTAATTGAGGTACCACACAGTCATTCCAGTAAGGCAACACTCGTGCTACGACATCCTTGAGACACTCGGTTGCAGGCAGCACGCTGGGATTGAGCAGTCGATAACGCGGGTCGTTGATGGGATGCTCAGGGCTGGTGGTCTCCACGGGTGGTGGCGGAATGTCATAACTACGACGCCATAACTTGGTTTGTTCGGGTCCATGGAGTTCAGTTGTGGCCTTCTTGTCAAGACCCTGAAGGGCCCCGTAATGCCGTTCGTTTAAAAGCCAAGTGCGCTGAACTGGCAACCAAATTTGACCCATGGCATCCAGAGCCAGATTGCAGGTCGTGACGGCCCGATCAAGTAGTGAAGTGTGTGAAGTGTCGAAGTACAGCCCAGCCTGGGACATTGTGAGACCAGCAGTCGTGGCCTCAGAGATACCCTGATCAGACAGGGGGACATCGTGCCAGCCTGTAAATAGATTTTTTTGGTTCCATGTACTTTGGCCATGGCGCAAGATCACGAGAGTTCCGGTCACAACCTCAAACGCTAGTCGTCGAGAGTGCCCGCGCCGACCTTTTTATCGGGCAGAATGATCCCTTCATGGCTAAAGATTTTGGAACCGAGGACTTTGACATCAGCGCTGATGAGGTGTTTTCCGATGTCGCCGTGGCGGGTCCAAGTACGGTTGCGACCTATTCGATCACTGAACTTGTGGACGAAATCAATGGGGTACTCGAGGATTCATTTGATGAAGGATTCTGGGTCTGGGGCGAAATTAGTGGTCTGAGTACGAAGAATCGACACACCTATTTCACGTTGGTTGAACAAGAACCAGGTAGCCGCAGTAAGAAAGCGCAGCTCAATGTGAACTTATGGGCCGGGGATATGGTCAAACTGCGACCGGTCTTAAGCGCAGCGGGTTTGGAATTAGCTGACGGTCTGAAGGTGCGCCTCTATGGTTCGCTGAACTTCTACGGACCCTTCGGAAAACTTTCATTGATCATGCGCGGCATTGATCCGCGTTTTACTTTGGGCGATATTGCTCTGCAGCGTGACGAACTTATACGCAAATTAAAATTGAGTGGTGCCTACGAGCGCAATCGTCTCCTTGATATCGCACTCGTCCCGTTGCGCGTGGGTGTCGTCACCAGCGGTAGTAGCGCTGCTTGGGCGGACTTCAAAAATCAGATCTCCAGTAGTGAACTTGGTTTTCAATTGACGTTGCTCGATGTCGTTGTTCAAGGTGATCAAGCGGTTGGTGCTGTCACCCGAGCAATTGAAACCTTGGGTCAGCGCGATGACCTTGATGTCATCGTGGTGATTCGTGGTGGAGGAAGTAAAAGCGAATTGTCAACTTTTGATGATGAGAAAATCGCTTTGGCAATAGCGAACTCTCCATTGCCCGTGCTCACCGGAATTGGCCACGAAATTGATACCAGCGTGGCAGATGAGGTGGCATTTGAAAGACATAAAACCCCAACGGCCTGTGCAGTTTCTTTGATTAATCGGGTGAAGAATTTCGTCACGGAAACAGAAACTGTGTGGGACGCAGTAGCGCGCGTTGCCACCCAGAAACTGAGTGATTCGCATAAGAATGTCAACAATCTGACTCGCGAGATCTCAATCCACACCCGCACGGCTGTTGATCGTGCAGGCGAGCGTTTGACCGGGCGAGTTGAACGTTTATTGCGCCGAGCGCCACAGATAGTGCTTGACGCTGTCACGCGGACCGACAATCTCGAAACACGTATACGCCTTCTTGATCCGAAGAATGTCTTAGCGCGTGGTTGGTCAATCACGCGTACGGCTGATGGCCGAGTGATTCGTAGTACAACTGATGTTTCAGCGGACGAAAAGATAACAACCGTTGTGGCAGATGGATCAATCAGCAGCACTGTGAACTAGAAAAAAAAGGAAAAGCGATGACAAAAAAAGATTCTTCAGAAATCGGATATGCCGAGGCTTTGAAAGAACTTGAGAAGATACTGAGTGATCTTGAGCGAGCGGATGTGGATGTTGATGTTCTGGCAAGTCAGGTTGAACGGGCGTCAGAACTCATTCGCCTCTGCCGCGATCGCATTGGTAACGCCAAAATGCAAATTGACACCGTTGTGGGCGGATTAGAAACCTGATTCACCTCTAACCTGACACTGTGAGTTCAACACCTCCGCCATCGCTCGTTGAGATTGCTCGACGAATTGAAACTCATCTTGATGCTGTGCTTGGCGTTGAGGAAAGCCGTTGGTCAAGTTTTGATGAAGATCTGACGAGCCCAGTTGAACATATTCGTCGCCTTGTGAATTCGGGTGGCAAACGATTGCGACCGGCATTTAGTCATTGGGGTTTTGTTGGCGCAGGTGGAGATCCAGATTCTTCAATGAGTCTTGACACGGGTGCTGCACTTGAACTTTTACATGCCTTCGCGCTGTTTCATGATGACATCATGGACGGTTCGTTGACGCGTCGCGGTGTGGCTGTGACTCATGAAGTTTTCGCCGAGCAACATCGCCTCAGTGGTGGAAGCGGTGAAGCACGTCGATATGGAGAAGGCATTGCCATATTGGTTGGTGACTTAGCTTTTGTCTACAGCGATCGCTTGATGGGCGATGCACCCTTGGCGGCCCGTGAGATTTGGCACGAATTACGCATTGAGTTGAACATCGGTCAGTTGCTTGATCTAATCGGTACATCGCGCAACGAACGTCGTCGCCATAAGACCGAACGGATTTGTCGTTACAAAAGTGGCAAGTACACCATTGAGCGGCCATTGCATCTTGGGGCGATGCTTGCTGCGCCTGAACGCAAAGAAGAACTCCTTCCATTGCTGAGCGCCTATGGACTTCCGCTCGGCGACGCTTTTCAAATGCGTGATGATGTGATGGGCGTTTTTGGTGACACGGCACTGACGGGCAAACCAGTAGCTGATGATCTGCGAGAGGGTAAGCCAACACCGTTAATGGCAATGGCCGTTGAGCGCGCATCGCACAGCCAGGCCAAGGTTCTGGCAAAGGTTGGTTTAGATGTTCTTTCCGATGACGATGTTCGTCGAGCCCAAGAAGCCATCATCGACTCAGGAGCACTGACCGAGATGGAAGAATTGATTTCCTCGCTCACCACCCAGGCGATTGATTCCCTTGAAGCATTGCCGGTGTTGCCCGAGGCCAAGGTTGAACTCGTGGCTTTGGCGCATTATGTCAGCCATCGCCACACCTAATTTGTTGGGTGAGTAGCGAATAGAGATCGTGAGTCTTACGCTTTGACACTGTGAGAAAGCGTCTGACGGCTGTTGTAGTGACATTGAGCGCCATGGGGCTAGTTGCCGCCTGCGGTGCTGATGGATCGAGAGTTGTCAATACCTTGCCGGTGATGATTGCCGTGACGACGACGACAATCCCGCCGACGACCACCCTCGCCCCTAATACCGAATATCAGATGTATCTCGTTCAGTCGGGGGATTCTGTTTCTTATATCGCCAGCCAATTCAATGTCAGTGTGGACGACATTGTGGCGCTCAATGGGTTAGCTGATGCCGATGACATTCAGGCTGGCCAAAAACTGAAGATTCCTGCTGGTGCTGGTAGCCCAGCGTCGAGCGTGCCGAGTGGTCCAACTACTACATCAGCACCCTGACCCCGCCCAGTTGTGAGTGAGTGCCCTGCGGCGCCTGTGAACGATTCGTAGACTGAGTGATATGACAACCCAAGGTGCTTCAACATTCTGGCCCAATCAAGAACATTGGTCGGTCAAGATTCCACTGGTGACTGAGCACTATCGTCTGCCTGCTCTTGCAGAAAATGGTTTTGCGATATTGACACCGATGCCTGTTGTCGTGCCGAGCGTTGAATGGGAATGCCTGGAATACATGGATTGGAAGAGCGGCGGCGACACCAACTTTGCTCCCTTAGCTTCGGCCGATGGTGAGCTTGATTGTCGGGGTTTTTGGGATAAGGGGAAAACAGATAAGGACGCGTTGTGGACATCCAACGCTGATAAGGCGCCGACATTAAGAAAATATGTTGATGATGTCGGAGCGAACTTTGGTCGTGTTCGAATTATTAAACTTGAACCTCAGGATCGCGAAACTGCAATTCGTTCATTGCATCGCGATGACAACAATCGTTTTAATCCCGAGTCAGAGGGCTGGGTTGTGCGCACGTGGTCAGAACTCACTCATCAACCCAATAGTTATATGTTGCTGATGGATAATGGTCCCGACGGCCTACCTGACCCCGCAACAGAACAAAGAATTCCGCTCACTCTTGGATCGCGATTCATAGTTGACACGCAACGGCTGTGGCATGTCGTTGTGCATCCGGGGGACGCACCTCGTTATGCGCTGATCACAAGTTTTGAAAGTGGCCCAGCTCTTGAAAGTTGGATTGCAGGCGAATCAGCAACCGAAGTCTAAAAATTATTTGCGGTTACGCGCTGCGATCTCTGCGATATCGCGCATGATCTGACTGAGTTTGAAGTCCTTCGGTGTGTACACCGCGGTGACACCGGAGGCCAAAAGAATCGGACGATCCTCCTCGGGGATAATGCC
>WLTJ01000095.1 GCA_009705435.1 Actinomycetota bacterium
GAAGACGGTGCCTCCAAGTCTGACTGACCACTTGCCAGTCTGAGGACCGGCAACAGGTTGAAATTTTGGGTTTAGGCAGCGCGAACAGCGATTCGGCGCCTTTTGCTAATACGGCGGCGCTCACGCTCGCTACACCCGCCCCACACCCCGTGGTCGATGTGGTTCTCTAGGGCGTATTCCAAGCATTGTGCCGTGACTGAACATGTGGCGCAGATCTTCCGGGCCCTGTCAACGCCAACCCCATCGCTGGGGAAAAACGTGTTTGGGGGATAGGCGCGACATGCACCATCTGCCATCCAAGAGGCAATTGAATCTTCATTCATGTGTATTTCTCCTTGTGCGAAGGTGGTTTCCGCCCGCTTCGCCCTCTGAGAAGTCGATGACTCCCTAGCCACTATGAGACGTTCATAGTGAACCCGTGAGTTCCCAACCAAGATCAGTTAAGCACGCAGATGAGTGCGGAACCAGTCAGGGCCGGTTCTCACCGGGCAATGTCGCCGATAGGGTTTGTCTGACCTGCACTTTCCCGAGAAAGATATTTTTTGGTTTCGCCGCCAAATAAGACCTTTTTGGGCAAGTTTCGGTCGTTTACCAAGAAGGAGTTCGCCATGTCAGATGTCCAGACCTCACACGAACCGGCCCGCGCCCACGTTCGCATCGTGTTTCTCGGACCAGTGTCACCACACTGGGACATCGTCGGCGATTTTGGTGATCGGACCGTGATTGAGGAATTCCGTACGCGAGCCTTGGCACGTTTAGTTCTATTGCCTTATACGGATCCCCAGTTCAAGCGCAACCGTGAGCGAATTGCGCGAGACGGAGAACGCGAAAATGTCACTGTCGAATGGGATCTTGGATTCGACGAGGATCTTTCCTGAACATCAGGTAAACAACCACGCACCGTGAGTGGTGTCACTATTGAATGGGATCCCAGTGGATCATCGTTTATTAAACCGAGAACTGAGTTGGCTTGATTTCAATGAGCGCGTCTTGCGCTTGGCCACTGAACCAGGGATCCCACTTCTTGAACGGCTGAAGTTCTGTGCCATCTTCTCGTCCAACCTGGATGAGTTCTTTCAGGTTCGTGTTGCCGCAATGAAAGATCAAGAAGCCGCCGGCATCACCTCGCTGTTAGCCGATGGCCTCACACCTGCGCAGCAATTGGCACAGGTTCTTGAGCGGGTCCAAGAATTATGTCAACGGCAACAACGTTTGTTATTTGATGTCCTACTTCCGCAACTGAAGCGCGAAGGTGTTGAATTATGTGAATGGCACGAGCTATCAGAATCAGAAGTCGCTTATCTCAAAGATTTTTATGATCATCGGATATTTCCGATTCTCACGCCCCTAGCCGTTGATCCCGCGCATCCATTTCCCTATGTGTCAAATCTTGCTTTCAGCGTGGCGACAATTGTTCGCGATCCTGCGACCCTTGAACAGCGTTTCGCCAGAGTCAAAGTTCCTACTCTTTTTCCGCGGCTTCTAGCACTACCTGGTGGGAGCAGATTCATTCCAGTTGAGTCAGTCATCATTGAGTTTTTGGCAACTCTTTTCCCTGGCATGGAAATAGACGAGGCGACGATTTTTCGCGTCACACGTAATGCCGACTTGGCTCTTGAGGATGAAGACGCCGAGGATTTGTTGCAAGCCGTTGAGGTCGAGTTACGCAAGCGTCGCTACGGACGTGCTGTCCGTCTTGAGATTGACCACCAAGCATCAACCAAGATGCGCGAGTTGTTGATCGCTGAGCATGATCTAAGTGAAAAAGATGTCGTTGCTGTTGATGGTCTAGTCGATCCCGCCTGCCTGTGGCAGATGCATGCCGTTGATCGCAGCGATCTCAAGGATGATCAATGGCAGCCCGTGACTGCCGGTCGATTAGCAGCAGCTGCAGAATCTGGGCGCTCAATTTTTGCAGTTGTACGAGAGCGTGCCTTACTGCTCCATCATCCGTATGAAAGCTTCGCCAGTTCTGTTGAAGAGTTTGTCGCACAAGCGGCTGTCGACCCGCGCGTGCAAAGTATCAAGATGACCTTGTACCGCACCAGTGGGGATAGTCCCATCGCTCAGCATCTTATTTTGGCTGCGGAACGCGGAGTGCAAGTGGCGGTATTGGTGGAGCTCAAGGCTCGCTTTGATGAGGCCACCAATGTGACTTGGGCGAAGGCCCTAGAGCGCGCTGGCGTCCATGTGGTTTACGGTTTAGTGGGCCTGAAAACACACGCCAAATGTGTTTTGGTGGTGCGCGAAGACAATGACGGATTACGCCGTTATGCGCACCTTGGCACAGGCAACTACAACTCGCGTACAGCACGGACATATGAAGATCTTGGTTACATCACGTGTGAACCTGATATCACCGCTGATGCCGCTCAGTTGTTTAATCACCTCACGGGATATAGCCGTGAGGTGAAATACAGTCGCCTCATTGTTGCTCCGGAGCAATTGCGTTCACGGTTAATTGAGTTGATCCGCAACGAAGGAGAAATGGGTGAACGAGGTCATGTCACGATCAAGGTGAATTCACTGGCCGATACCGAAATGGTTCATGAGTTGTACGCCGCGAGTCAAAAAGGTGTCAAGGTCAATTTGATTATCAGGGGTCTTTGTTGTTTGCGCGCTGGGGTCCCCGGTCTGAGTGAGAACATCAGGGTGCGCTCGGTTTTGGGTCGCTACCTCGAGCATTCGCGAGTTTTTCGATTTGCCAACGGACAAGGGGAAAACCAACCCTTGCACCTCATCGGTTCGGCAGATTTGATGGGCAGAAATCTTGATAAGCGCGTTGAAGTACTGACTCCACTGTCACACCCGAAACACCAAGAGTGGTTGGATAAAACATTGAACACCTTGTTGGCTGATGATGTACCTGCGTTTGAACTCATGCCAGATGATTCATGGATGCGAGTCGGCCCTACCCTGTTTGAACCGCATTCCCAGCGACTTTTGTATGAATGGGCGGCACATCGGCAAACTCGGCGCAATTCTCGCGATTAGGCCGCACCCAACATGTTGCTAGTAGTTAACCTTGTGTTCATCTGAACATAAGATGAACGAAAGGTGACCTTCTTAGTGTTTCCTGCGCAGGTTGAAGAACACTTGCCTTTAACTCAAGGAGAAACTTAGATGAAGTTTAAGAATTGGGCCCTTGTGGCCACCTGTGCACTAGCACTTCCCCTTGCCGCTTGTGGCGGTAGTGATAGTGCCTCAACCCCCGACACAACTGGTTCATCGTCAAACACTGATGGTGGAAGCGTGTTTGTGACTGGCTCTTCGACCGTTGAGCCGATCTCCATCAAAGTCGGCGAACTTGCCGGAACCGACGACGGTGGCAATATCAAGGTCACTGTTGAAGGTCCAGGAACCGGTGACGGTTTCAAGAAGTTCTGTGCGGGTGACGGAGATATAACTGGTGCATCCCGCCCGATCAAAGAAGAAGAAGCTGTTCAGTGCGCCGATGCCGGAATTGAGTATGTGGAACTGGCAGTTGCCATCGACGGTCTGACCGTGGCTACCAGTGTCAACAACACGGCCATTGAATGTCTTGATAAGGCCGCCCTATACGCCTTGATCGGACCTGAATCTGAAGGTTTCTCAAGTTGGGCCGATGCCAATACCCTCGCTGGTGAACTGGGATCCGCGTACACCTTGCCAGATGCTCCGTTGAGCATCTTCGGGCCTGGAGAAGAGAGTGGAACCTACGACTCGTTCGTGGAATTCGCCTTTAAGTCCATCGCTGGTGATCGAGGCACTGAAGTCATCGCTCGTGCTGACTACACCGCCAGCCCAAATGACAACGTCATCGTGGATGGTATTGAAAGTGCCGATACTTCACTCGGTTGGGTGGGCTACGCCTATTACAGGGCTGAAACCGACCGGATGAAGGCCATTGCGATCGCCAATGATGAAGGTGTTTGTGTGGCTCCGACGGATGAGACAATTGCCGACGGTTCGTATTCCTTCTCACGCACGCTGTACATCTATGTCAATAAGGCCAAGGCTGTAGAAAATCCAGCCATTGGAACCTACGTGGACCTATATCTGTCGGCTGCTGGTGTTGAGCAGGTTGTCGCTGCTGGATATGTTCAGCTCGAGGCTGCCGAGCAACAGTCATCGGTTGATGCCTGGACTGCGCGAGGCTAAGAGTTGTGAATGGGTTGCTGGCTGTCGCGGATCTCTCTGGGGATCCGCGACGCCGCGCTCATGACCGCAGAATGCAGCGGCTCTTAGGAAGTTCGGCATTCATTACCATCATCATTAGTGCGTTGATTTTATTTGTTCTGGCTCGCGGAAGTATTGACTTTCTCAAGTCGATTGGTTGGGATCTCGGTGTTTTACGAGATTCAAGTAAGGCTCCAGGTTGGTTCCCCCGACGCGAGCGGTTTGACCTGATCACAATTGTGATGGGCAGTGTGTTGATGGGCTCGATTGCGATGTTGGTCGCCGTGCCCCTCGGCTTAGGTACCGCTGTGTATCTCAGCGAATTTGCTCCAACGCGAGTGCGCAAAATTCTCAAGCCGATCGTCGAAGTTTTGGCCGGTATCCCTTCAGTGATTGTTGGATACTTTGCGCTCAAATTTATTGCTCCGAATATTGTTGATCCAATATTTTCTCCAGACCAATCGCGCAATATGGTGGTCGCTGGATTAGCCATCGGTGTTTTAGTGATTCCCATCATGGCCTCCATCAGCGAGGACGCGTTACGAGCGGTTCCCTCCTCATTACGCGAGGCAAGTTATGGCATTGGCGCTCGCAAAAGCACAACCACGATTCGTATTGTTCTGCCAGCAGCGGTTTCTGGCATTGTTGCGGCATTCATCATCGCTACATCGCGCGCCATCGGTGAGACGATGGTCGCCGCAATGGCCGGCGGTCGAGATGGCTCGGGTCCGAGAGTTCTTGATCCCTTAGAGCCGGGTCTCACAATGACCGCAGCCATGACTAATGCCGCAGGTGGCACCGATCAAGTTAATTCCGGTGCTCCATTTCAAGTTTTGTTCTTTGTCGGACTTTTACTGTTCATGATGACCATGGGGCTCAATGTCATTGGTGATCGCTTCGTGCAACGTGTTCGGCAGCAGTACTAGGACATCATGCCCATCGTCACAGATTCCCAACGCTCTGCCACGAGGACGCAGGTACGCCAAGCGATCACTCAACAAAACCGTCATCTCCCTTCAATTGCCTTGAGCGTCACCTTGCTGATAGCAGTGACTTTTACGCTGCTCACACTTTTTTCTCTGCTGGCACGAATCGTCACTCAAGCAATCCCTGCATTCAGCGAAAGAGGGGCTTCTTTCTTGAGTGGCACCATTGGCTCGGAGCCCGACAAAGTTGGAATTTGGCCTGGTTTGTTTGGCTCATTTGCTATTGGGGTTGGTGTCCTTTTAATCGCCGTTCCCCTCGGTATTGGTGCAGCGATTTATCTTGAAGAGTACGCAGAACAAAATCGCCTGAATCGATTCGTTGTGGTGAATATTCGCAACCTCGCAGGGGTGCCGGCAGTGATTTATGGAGTTCTTGGTCTGATTATTTTTGTGGGTTGGCTCAAGCCTGTCACCAACGGTGGCACCGTTGTCGCTGCTGCTTTAACTTTGGCGATTTTGGTTTTACCTGTGGTGATCATCACCAGCATGGAAGCCATTCGAGCAGTGCCTATGGGATTGCGTGATGCTGGGTATGGGGTCGGTGCCTCACGCTGGGAAGTGACGCGCGATCATGTAGTGCCCTATGCAATGCCAGGAATTCTCACTGGCACGGTTTTGGCGTTGGCACGTGCTTTAGGTGAAGCTGCACCCTTGATCATGATTGGGGCGATTACTGGCCTACTGCCAGAGACATCCCTCTCAGGAAAATTCACGGCAATTCCGATGTTGATTTACAGTTGGTCCGGTCGACCCGATTCAAGTGGGGGAAATATCGGTTGGTCCAATGCCGCGGCTGGCGCAGGGCTAGTTCTCTTGGCACTCGTTTTGGTGTTTAACATCATCGGAATTTTTCTACGAAACCATTTTGAGGCAAAGCGAGTAGGTACCTGATGAGTAAATCCGACAGTCCGCAAGAATCTGGTGCGCTTGGAGTCGGTGCAGACGTACCAACGTCACTTGCCGAAGAGCAGCAGACAAAAAGTGATTCCGTGGATCTGCCTATTTTTGCCGTGCGCGATCTGAGCGTTAAATATGGCGAATTCCGTGCGGTTCGCGATGTCACACTTGACATTAGCGAGCATGAAATTACCGCCTTCATTGGCCCATCTGGTTGTGGCAAGACCACCGTTCTGCGTTGCCTGAACCGCATGAATGACTTTATTGATTCCGCAAAAGTAGAGGGTCGCATTGACTATCACGGTGTTGATCTGTATCACGAGGATGTGAATCCGAATGAGGTTCGGCGTCGTATCGGCATGGTATTTCAAAAGCCGAATCCATTTCCGAAAAGCATCTTTGACAATGTGGCCTACGGTCCTCGTTTGACGGGTGGCATGTCCAAGGCAGACCTCAATGACCTCGTTGAA
>WLTJ01000096.1 GCA_009705435.1 Actinomycetota bacterium
ACGAGCAGTAGTAGCAATTCCCGCTAAGTCGCTTCCAGTTCCTGGTTCTGTCATAGCGATTGCGGTGATCAGTTCTCCGCTGGCAATCCCTGGTAGCCATCGGGCCTTTTGTTCATCGTTGCAGATATCAGTGAAATAAGGAGTAGTGATGTCATTATGTAATGTGAGACCTTGGCCGGCTCCACCAATTCCGGCGTACGCTAATTCTTCAGCAATGATTGAGTTGAAACGAAAGTCATGACTTCCGCCGCCACCAAATTCTTGTGGAATGGCCATACCAATAAAGCCGTTGTCTCCAGCCTTCTTATATAAGGATCGCGGGGCGATTCCCTCGGCTTCCCACTGCAGATAATCCGGAGTGATTTCTTGGGCGACGAAGCGACGAAAACTGTCGGCAAAAGCCACATGGTCTTCGTTGTATAGGGAGCGTTTCACACCTCCTATTCTGCCCCTAAGCCCAGCCTCCCGCATAGGCGACGAACTGACCAGTCGTAAATTGACTACTGCCGTCGAGGAAAACCATGCAAAATGCTGCGAATTCGCTCATCGTGCCCAAGCGCCTCATTGGCACTTGCGCCTCAATCTTGGCTCGAACTTCGGGGTCATTGGCCCCGGAGGCGGCAAGAAAGCCTGGGAAGTCCATGAAATTGGTACCGACAGCATTGACCTGAACCCCAGTGCGGGCGATCTCATCGGCGACATTCTTGACTAGCATGGATGCACCGGCGCGCGCCGCCGAATACAAAGGCGCTCCTGGAGTCGGGCGGGCAGCGGAGGCACTCGTGATCACGAGGACTTGGCCTGAGCCTTGAGCAATCAGGTTAGGTACCACTGCGCGCATGAAGTTATACGGTGCCTCAATACAGCCCACGAGAACTGAGCGGAGTTGCTCTAATTCTGAGTGCACAAAACGACCAGTGATGATCTCGCCTGAGAACATCACAGCCGAGTCGATGCGTCCAAATCGTTTCATAGCCGCTTCTACGAGCTTGTCCGAGGCTGTCGGATCTGCGAGGTCACGAACACCGCTGACAACCTCCACGAGGGCGCCTGAAGCGGTGAGTTCGTCAACGAGATCAGGCTTAGCGCCTCCTAAAACCAAGTTAAATCCGCGTCCAGCCAACTGGCGAGCCAGTTCAGGACCTACATAGAAGTTGGCGTCGGCGATAACCGCCGTGGGTCGGGAGTTTTGATTTGATTTTTCGGACATATGACGAGGGTAGGTAGTGTCAGGGCTATTGTCAATACCATGAAGGATTACGAAGGCTTCCAAGGGTCAATCGGGCGAACTTATAAAGATTCCGTTCCTGACTGGCCGCAGCGTCCACACCCCGGCGAAAGTGCACCCAATGTCATTGTGATCCTTTTTGACGACCTCGGGTTCTCTCATTTGGGCTGTTACGGATCCACCATTGATACCCCCAACATTGACCTTCTTGCTGCACAAGGTTTGCGCTACACGAACTTTCACGTGACTCCTTTGTGCTCGCCTACTCGGGCCGCGCTATTGACTGGAAGAAACCACCATGCAGTCGGAATGCGCGGGGTTTCCAACTTCAGCAGTGGTTTTCCGCACATGCGCGGACAGATTTCAAATCACGCCGCCACGATTGCTGAAGTCGTTCGAGATCAGGGATACGCAACTTTTGCGCTCGGTAAATGGCATTTGTGTCCCATGGCGGATGCTTCGCCCGCAGGCCCTTTTGATCAGTGGCCATTGCAACGTGGGTTTGATCGTTTCTATGGCTTCCTCGATGGTGAGACAGATCAGTTTCATCCTGATTTGGTGTACGACAATCATTGGATTGAAGCACCTGGTCGCCCCGTTGATGGATATCACCTCTCTGAAGATTTAGTCGATCACGCAGAGCAATTTATGCATGACTCACTCAGTGTGAGACCAGATCGTCCGTTCTTCATGTACCTTGCCTTTGGCGCGACGCATGCACCACACCAAGCCCCCGCTGAGTATATGGAGAAGTATCGCGGAGCCTTCGATGAAGGTTGGGACGTGATGCGTGACCGTTGGTTTAAGCGTCAACAAGAACTCGGCCTACTACCGGCTGGTACTGAATTAGCGCCCCGGAATCCTGGTGTTGAAGCATGGCAAGATCTTTCCGATAATCAGCAACGTCTGGCTTGTCGTCTTCAAGAAGCGTACGCAGCCTTCCTTGATCACACCGATGTACAAATCGGGAGGTTGCTCGAATCTCTGCAGCAATTAGGGGTGGAAGATAACACAATGATTGTTCTCTTGTCGGATAATGGAGCCTCGCAAGAGGGCGGTCCTTTCGGCGTTCTCCACGAAATGAAATTCTTCAATATGATGATCGAAATGCCAGATGAGGCGATTCATCGGATTGACGAAATTGGTGGACCTCATAGTCACAGCAACTACCCATGGGGTTGGTCGCAAGTAGGCAACACACCTTTCAAGTTCTATAAGCAAAATACGCATGAAGGCGGAATTCACGTACCGTTAATTGTCAAATGGCCAAAGGGCGTACAGGACTCGGGTGGGTTACGAGATCAGTTTCATCACGTCAATGACATTGCTCCGACTATTTATGAGGCGATCGGAATTACTCCGCCCGATGTGTACCGCGGCTTGGAACAAATGCCGATTTCCGGTGTTCCGATGAACTATTCGTTTGACGAAAAAGATGCCGAGACCACGAAACTGATTCAGTATTACGAAATGGTCGGCCATCGAGGTATCTATTTCGCAGGCTGGAAAGCCGTCACGCGGCATACACCAGGTGTCTCATTTGACGACGATGTGTGGGAGTTGTATCACATTGAGCACGATCGCTCGGAGACTGTGAACTTGGCAGAAGCTCAACCGGAGCGTTTACAAGAAATGATTGCCCTGTGGTGGGAGGAGGCGGAAAAGGAGGGTGTCTTGCCTCTCGATGATCGTGGGCTTGAACTGTTCTCGATGAAATTTGCTGATCGCACTCCGCATCCTGTGTCGCGTAAATATGTGTATCGCCCTCCTATGTCGCCATTGCCAACGCAGGTATCGGCTTCAGTGGGTGGACGGAGTTGGGATTTGGACGCCAAGGTACGTCGGCAAGATGGCCAGAACGGCGTGATTTATGCGACAGGTACTGAGAATTCGGGTTTCAGTTTCTTTGTGCATAACGACCATTTACTTTTTGATTACAACGTTTTCGGCGAACACCTAGTGGTTGAGTCTCCACAGAAAATTTCGGGTGGAGAAGTGATGTTGAGTCTTAAATTCCGCCGTACAGGCAAGGGTGGTGATGTCGCAATATTTGAGAACGGTATTGAATTAGCGAAGATGGATCTGCCCTTTGTGATGAGAATGATTTCAAGCGTCGGAAGTTCAGTCGGCTACGACCACGGGTCGCCAGTTGCAGCCGAATACAGCGAACGAGTTGACGGTTATCATTTCGAAGGTCGAATTGATTTCGTGGAGATTAATCTGATCTCGTCTCGGCCCGACGCAGAGACTGATGGCGCTCGTGCCCGAGCCGAAATGGGAAGACAGTAAAAACTTTTATTGTGTCTGCAGATTGAATCTCAGGATTTCAGTTCCGGCACTTTGCGTAACCGAATAACTATCGCCACAGGGGATAACGATTGTTGAACCAGAGTTCATGGCATGTGATCCATTTTCATTCGTGATCACTGTCGCAGAACCCTGTAAAACGAAGAGGAATGTGAGCTGTTTTTCAGCGACGAATGTGGATGGCCAGGAAGCCGCCGAATCAGCTTTGATGATGCAGACGTCTGCGAGACCCTGTGTTGCTTGGTGAATTTTGGTATCAGTAATCAACGCTTGCTCGCCGAAGGGCGTCCACGTGGCCTGAGATGCTATGTGGTGAATAAAGGACTGACCAGACCAGGTGCGCTCTGGATTAATGGCGATAGATGGAAGTTGGGTGAGGGGATCGGCATGGGTGAAGTGTTCGGCAGGGTATCCGATCTCTAAAACCTCAAGATTGTCCGAACTTTCCAGCACTCGATGGCGAATCGTTGGAGGCTGGATGACGCAATCGCCTGCACCGAGGACAAAAGAATCGCCTTGATCCTCATACAACACACGCACCCAACCGGAGCGGCAGAAAATGAGTTGAAATAAGACCTCATGAAAGTGCACATAGTCAGGCACCGGACCGGCGTTATCAATTCTGATGCTGGACGCTATGACAGAGTTGCCTTGTCGATCCGGTATGAGGTCGCGATACATCATTCCAGCGCGACCAGTACCCCATGAATCAGTACCGTCCTGATGAGTGATGACTAGAGCAGATGCCAAGGGTGGAACGATCATTTCCTCGGTCGAACTGACACATTCAATGATGGTTCCGTTGGGCGCAGTAAGGGTGCTGTGCAGCAATGGACTCCCGTGTGGGAGCGAGATTCTTAAGACAGCCAGTGGGGTTGAGCCGGGTTGAAGGTGAATCCGCAAGCCATGACCGACAAGTGTGGCATGTGTCGGACCGTCGGCTGGATGGATTGTCTGCACCCGAAATCCGAGCACCTCGGTATAAAAAGTCAAGGTTGGGGCTAAATCGCTACATCCAATAACGACACCAGCGGAAACAGGTTCTAATTCCTTGTCATACACCCCCAAACTTTATACCGACATTCTCAATTCTCGTAGGCGGAGTGCTGATGGTCTCTCGTGAGTGCGCGATAGTTGTATCTGACAAAGGGGTGGTGAGGTGTTTCAGGCGACAGATGCGGAGATAGATGCTGGGTTACATGAGGCGCAACTGATTGCAGTTTTGCCAACCCTGGCCTACCTCACAGGTGACCTCACCCTGCTGCGTCCCGAACTGGTCTCGCAACCGTTATTGGCTGCCCAACCTCAGGGAGGCCTGACCGCAGAGCAGCAAGAAGCGATTCGGCTTCTTGCGCGTCAAACACTGATCAAGTTCCGTGACTCGGGTGGAGTGAGTCGCCATCAATGTTCACAGTCAGAGATTCAAGACATCATGTCCTACACAGTCGGTGCCTTCGTGAGCGACGACTATGTCCCATTGATGTTGGAGGAATTGTCCGTCACTGGTGAGGATTTACGACAGCCCATGTGGTCTCGGGAAGACATTGCCCCTCATAGGAGTTTCAAGGTTCTCATCGTGGGTGCTGGAATGTCAGGCATACTCGCTGGTTATCGCTTGAAGCAAGCAGGTATCGACTTTGAGATTTTGGAAAAGAACGCCGATGTTGGTGGAACATGGTTAGAAAATACCTACCCAGGCTGTCGGGTTGATTCTGCGAATCATGTGTATAGCTATTCCTTCGCTCAGCGATCAGACTGGCCGTTGCATTTTTCAACTCAAGATGTCTTACTTGAGTATTTCCAGGGTTGTGTTGAAAAGTTTGATCTCGCCACATCGATACAGTTTCACACTCAGGTTAAGGAAATGGAATGGATTGAAGCAGAGTCTGTGTGGCGCGTCAGCGTCCAGCGTGGTGCTAACGGTCCGATTGAAGTGCTCTATGCGCAGGCGGTCATTAGCGCAGTAGGACAACTCAATCGACCGAAGATGCCGTCAATCACAGGCCGCGAGAGTTTTTCTGGGCAATCTTTTCACTCAGCAAATTGGCCAGACTCTCTCGATCTCACTGGAAAAAGTGTGGCAGTTATCGGCACAGGCGCTAGCGGTGTGCAACTCATCCCAGAGGTTGCCAAGGTTGCAAAGACCGTGAGCATCTATCAACGTACGCCGCCGTGGTTGACGCCGATAGCTCACTACCACGACAAGATTGGCACGGGACTGCAGTGGCTCTTTCAAAACGTTCCTGCCTATGCGCAGTGGTACCGCTTCCTGCTCTTTTGGCGAACCACTGAAGGTGTTTTGGCCTCATGTGTGGTTGATCCAGATTGGTCTGATGGTGAGGCTTCAGTAAGCGCAGCGAACAGGCATTTACGAGATCGATTACTTCTCTACTTCGATGCGGTCTTCGCTGATCGTCCTGATTTACATGAGAAAACTGTTCCTAAATACGCTCCTTTTTCCAAGCGTGTTGCTCTTGATAACGGCTCCTGGGCGGCTTGTCTACGAAGCGACCATGTTGAACTCATTACGGACCGTATTGACCACATTGAAAGTTCTGGAATAGTTGATGCCGAAGGCACCTTGCGCACAGCCGATGTGATCATTTATGCAACTGGGTTTGAGGCATCTGATTTCCTCACTCCGATGCGTGTCGTTGGTCGAGATGGTGCGGACTTGCACAAAATGTGGAATGGCGAAGCGCGCGCGTATCTCGGGATCACCATTCCTCATTTCCCAAACTTTTATTGCATGTATGGCCCGAACACAAATATTGTCGCTAACGGCAGCATCATCTTTTTTTCAGAATGTGAAACTCATTACATTTTAGGTTGCATTGAAGAGATGCTCCGTTCCGGGGACAGTGCATGGGATATCAAGGTTGACGTTCATGATCGATTCAATGAGCGTGTTGATCAAGGCA
>WLTJ01000097.1 GCA_009705435.1 Actinomycetota bacterium
CCGACCGCCTTTTGGATCTCGTGGAGCATTCTGGAGCCAAAGTTTTATATGCCGAAAACTTGGCTTATGCCCCTGTTGTTCATGCATTCATCAAACGAGTGACCACGATTGGACCGCTCAACCATTTAGTTCTGAAAACAATTCAGTCACTTCCGCAATGGGGCGATTTCACCACGGCGCAGTGGGGCGGTGGAGCACTATTTGACCTTGGTGTGCACCCCCTGGCTATCGCAGTGTTGATTGGGCGCGCTACGGGAGCCGGAGAAGTCGTTGCTCTCTCAGCGACCTTGCGCGGTGAGATCACCGATACTCACGCTGAAGTTCATCTCCGTTTTGAGAGCGGCTTGACTGCCACAGTGACATCTAGTTGGGAGGGTGAGGCCGTCCCCACTTGGGATATTGAAGCATCTAGCAATGAAGGTGTCGTCCGTGCCGAACTCTTTCCACATCTCACTCTTGAACACAACGGTGACGAAGTTGCGTTGCCAGCGACTACGGCTGCGATCCCGATGATTGAACAATTTGGCTACGTTGGCCAACTGTCGGCGTTCATCGCAGATCTTGAAGAAGGAACGCAACCTTTCATGGATGTCGCCTTCGGTCGCTGGATTATGGAGATCGTCTGTGCCGGCTACTACTCGGCTGCACTTGGTTCACACGAGGTATCTGTGCCGAGCGGCTGTGACCGTTTCAAGTCACCTGTGCAACTCTGGAAGGGTTTCTAGCAGTTCCACATATCGCATGTAAACGTGACGGTGGACAGCTTCTTCTTTCGCCCAAATGAATCAGTTACAACTGCATGCATCTTGTGAGACCCAAGCGCGAGACCGTCATTGAAATATACATAACCATATGAAAGGTCGTAGTAGGACTCGCTGTAGAAGCAGCCGTCACTGGCTGGATCCGGAAAGTATCCACCAGCCCAATCGATTTCACCATATGTCGCGGGCCGATTATCAATGAAGAAACATAAAGATTTGAGCGAACCGATGGAAGCCGTCGCGGCACTCACCGATGCTTTTATGTGGTAATTACTATCAAGTGTCAATGTCCCAGTTAGAGGAGTCTGTACAAGGGCTGCTTCACGCGCGATTCGGTTTATTTTCGCCGTTTCCTTTGCCTCCGCTATCCCCTTTTTTATAGCCTTTTCATAATAGGAAATTCTCGAAAATACCGAAGGAACACCAATCCCACAGCCAGCAGCAGCGCCATAAGAAGTCACGCCTACAATATTGATTCGGCCGTCCTTCAGGACATAAAGCGGACCTCCAGAGTCGCCACTGCAAGCGCCCGCATAAACACCCTCAGATCCAATGTATTTTCCGACAGCCACCTGCGTCTTTTCATTGAAACCATTGCCAAAATAATTTTTCGCTTCGCTATTTTTGAGCTTCAGTGAAACTTTATGCAAGACATTCAAATCATCATTTTGGTCTCTGCCCCATCCTGCCAGGATGAATTTTGTCTTCGCGTCAAGTCGCGTGTTCCCATCCAGCCGAGCCAACTTCGATTTCGGTATATTGGCCGACGTCGCAAGATGAAGAATGCCAACATCGTTTGCTATCTGCGAAGAGGAATACCGCGAATGGTACCAAGTGGCATCAACCAGATGCCCCTTCCCGAGCGAATCAAAGAGCCGATTGTTTCCAACCCAAACCGTCATTTCTCTGTCTTCGCCCTGAATGCAGTGAGCAGCGGTCACTGCTATTTGCTGCTCTATCAAAGTGGCTGTACAACTGAACCTAAGTTCGCCGTCAACCTCAACCCACAACGAAACTACCGTAGGCATTGAACTGCTCGGAACATTTACATTATCGCCGTAAGTGATGGCGCCTGCCGTTTGCAGCGAACCCGCCAAAGTCGCGATGACTGCAGTAAACACCATGAATCCAAATTTACGCTTCATAATAGATGACCCCCAAGGGAGTTATTTTAACATAAGAAGTTCCTAAAACTCCCGAACAGTCAGAGGGTCAAACCCTCTATTTTTCTACGAAGGGGGACCTACACAAACCCCTTGATCCGAATGCCTCGCCCAGTGACCAACCGCTGACAATGCCTTGCGGGCGTCGATGCTTGGTGCATGACCAAAAATTTTAGGAACGACGCCAATAAGTGCAAAAACTTCGATTAAGAGATATGCCGATATAACAAGCCCCCCAGTTGGTGACGCGTCGCACTCAGTATCGCCACTTCGAATCCGCATGGCATGTTGAGTCGTGTCAAATCCGGTTCGACCGGCGAAGCGAGGCCATATTGAAGCGGTGCGTACCGCCTGGTGAGGATTGGTAGAAAACCCTTTGCTTTCAGTTCTTGACTAAATATCCGTTTATATTCCAAGTCACGTTGTGACCATAGAAGTCGCAATATTCACGATCAATCCGATAGTTGTCAGGACGAGTTGCCAAAAATTCCTTAATTGCTCGCTTAGGACCATTCTTCAACTCGCGATAGCGCAAATCTTCCAGGACTCCATCTTCGACAATGATGTATTCACCCGACCGCAGATGTTGGTCAAAAAAATTCAAAGCGCTCAACGAACCTTCAAAAGTATGCGGACCATCTTCAATCACGAGTAGCGGCCGGACACACGAGGCAAGAATTTGCGGCAACTCGCTTTGGTCGAGACTGTAAATATCCCCTTGGATAAAACGAACGTTGGCGTCGTCGTCGCATTCAACCGGAGTGATGTCTAATGAGACAATCCGAGTCTGCAAGTCAAGCGCCCGACACTGAGCTGAGAACCACAAGGCTGATCCCCCGTTGTATGAACCAATTTCAATGATCGTTCCTGGTCGAACTTGTTCAATGAGTCGGACATATAACGCCAGATCAAAAGGATTCTTCAGTAACGCTCGACCCTTGTATTTATAACGAAAGGTCGCGTCCTGAATATTTTTCATAGTTCTAAATGAAAGGCTTGAACGATCAGGGTCAAGAAATCGCGGACGCAGCGGGAGGAAGTTCAGAAACTTTTTATACAAGCTCATCACTACTCTTTTCATTGCCGGACTGATCAGGCCTTACTCAAGTAAAACGGGTGGGCGCTGAGGGACTCGAACCCCCGACCTCCTCGGTGTAAGCGAGGAGCTCTAACCAACTGAGCTAAGCGCCCGTCTAGATCTTCAAATCATACCGTCCGTCCGACCGATCAGAACGAGAAATTAGCGAGTATCCACGATGTACGCGACTCGCGCTACTACGGTTTTTCTTGTGGCAACCCGCCCTGGCGACTCTGAAAGCGAACTTCTTCGTCAATACCTTGACGACATCGGGACATACCCGTTGCTCACGGCTGATGATGAGCGTCGCCTTGCAAGTCTCATTTTGGCGTCTCGGGTGGCTCAAGAACGCCTTGACTTTGACCCCGCACCCAAAGGTCGCGAACGCACCGAGTTGACGCGCACGGTACAGACAGGCGACGACGCACGGGGCGAGTTCATCCAATGCAACCTCCGTTTAGTGGTCAGTGTGGCGCGACGCTACGAAGGTGCCGGACTCGGACTTCTAGATCTGGTTCAAGAGGGAAACCTCGGCTTAATGCGTGCCGTTGAAGGCTTCGACCACGAAAAAGGATTTAAGTTTTCGACCTATGCCACGTGGTGGATCCGCCAATCAATCGGACGCGCTTTGGCTGATTCCTCGCGTACGATTCGGGTCCCATCGCATGTGCGCGAGGTGTACTCGCTGATTGACCAGAGCACCGACAAACTCGCCGCCCAATTAGAGCGCCAGCCAACCGTTGAAGAGATTGCCGAATTATCAGGGGTCAGCGTTGAACGGGTCGCTTTGGTGCATCAGCATCGCCGCCCTCTCGTCTCGCTCTCAACGCCACTTGATTCTGACGGAGATTCCGAACTTGGCGATTTGATCGCCGACGACGCAGCGATATCGCCATATGAATCGGCGGCCGCAGCCCTCGAGAGGCGAGCGTTAGTTGACCAGTTGCGGCGCCTTGAAGAACGCGAAGAACAGGTTCTGCGATCCCGCTTTGGTATTGACGATCACCCAATGACCCTGGCCGAGATCGGCGAGAAGATGGGCATTACCCGCGAGCGCGTTCGTCAGATTGAAGCGCGGGCTCTTGGCAAGTTGCGCCACCCCAGTGTGTCGCGTCTGTGGCACGAAGGTCAGCGCGCCGCCGACGCAGTCTGAATCGGCTTCTATAAAGCTGACAAGTGTCGCGTCGCCAGCGCTTGAGAAAATATCCCTGTCGTCGCTGCCACCGGAGTTCGCCGCTGCGCGGCATCCATCACAATCAGCTCTCGACCTTGAGCATCTTCAATGCGAACTCCGACTTCTTGACACACCAAATATGCGGCGGCATAGTCCCACACCCCGTGAGCACTCGGACTCATGTCAATAAACGCATCCACCGTTGCATCCGCGACGTAACACAGGTCAATTGCTGAGGCTCCGAAAGCGCGAAATTGACCCCAACCCGGATTTGGTGGAGGCGGTCCCGAAATCGCCACCATCGCCTGTGACCAATCGCTGACGTCGTGGCGTACGAGGCGCACACCGTCTCTGAAGGCTCCTTGACCTCTCACCGCCGACCAACGAGTATTTGTCGCTTGATCCACCACCAAGGCCACCAGCGCACCGTGAGCGTCTACAGCGCACAAAGATGTGGCGTAGTGCGGTACTGCTCGACTGGCATTGGTTGATCCATCAAGTGGGTCGATGATGACCACGACATCACGTTGAAGATTTTCCGCTCCACTCTCTTCAGAGATAATCCCCACTCCAGCCTCACGAAGAATGTCTAAAGCGATCTGATCGGCCACCAAGTCGGCGTTGTATTGACCGTCACGAAAACCCGACAATCCCCAATCCGTGATCCCCTGCAAACCAAGGCCCACTGCATCTGCCACCCGATTCAGCAACTCGAGTAATCGATCAGACTCCACCCCATCGAGGGTAGTGTGCGGGACACCCTTTATCCTGAACCTTGTTGCAAAGGATGCGTTATGGCTTTTATTGATGTAGCAGGTTTCGTCTCGGATATGAAAAGTCACGCCGTTGAACACGGGTTCCACGTGCACGATGAACGTCATTTCGTGGAGACCTACTCGTTGCGTCAGATGTGGGAAGTGGACCTTCATCCCGAGGAAGCCTGCGACGGCCCGATTGACCTCCATCTCTCACTCGAAGTTGACCCGCGGGCGTTACTCGGTTTCGAAGATGAAATGGGCAAACTTGACGATCCAGATCAAGACCCGCCCCTCGGTTTTGAGTTTCCCTTGCTCTTCACATGGACCCTGCCCCCACTCTCAAGTCGGCCCGACCTTCTCGTGCTGGCGACGGATCTTGCCGGCGTTGGTGGAGCTGAACTTCCATTGGAGGTCTCGGCCATTGACTCAACTGTTTCGGTGATCGACGCCCCAGAGCATCGTTTGTCAATTGTCGCCAGACTGAGTGTGTCATTGGCAGATATGTACATCAACGATGATTCCGCTTTTTGCAGCGTGCTGAAACACTGCAGCGATGTCAGTCTGTTTCTTCTGCAACTTGCGCCCACTTGGATCAGCGAATCTTGATTTCGTAGATGACACTCAGTCAACACTCCACATGAAATACTGAGAGTATGAATGTTGCCGAACTAATTGACATCTTGAGTGATCTTGATCCAGAATCCAGCGTCGAGATGGCTATCGTCGCCCCTGTTGGCAAAGGGTCAGACGAGATCACTGTCGATCAGTACGAAGTTGAAGGAATCTTGCCACGTGACCCCGAAGACCACGATGGGGCGATGGTTGTCTGGCTGATTGGTGGTGAGCCTGAAGATGTCGAGGAATTCATTGATGCTATTGGTGGAGAAGAAGACCCCATGCACACCACTCATCAAGCAGAAGTCATAGATTTGGGTCGCGCCGCCCAGGCACGCCGTACATAATCTCGGAGGCCCACATGGGATTTTCATATCGCAAACGAGTTCGTACCGGAAAACGGTCGTGGCTGAACATCTCCAAGCGTGGCATCAGCGGTAGCGGTCGCATGGGACCTTTCACGATCAACTCGCGGGGACGTACGAGTTTTCGCTTGGGCAGAGGCCTGAGCTATCGCGGCGGATGTGCCTCGGTGATGGTCTTCGCTGTGGGTGCAAGCGCTGCACTGACTGTGCTGATATCACGCGTATGAGCAGGTATGCCCGGCTCCGCCACACCCGTTTGCGAGACTAGGTCATGGCTTTTGGTCAATCCCCCGGTCCCCCAGCGTCGCATTCGCAGTTAAAGCAACTCGCAGATTTACTGAGTGCTGCTGGCTACAGCGATTTTCGCGATGCCCGAGGTCCGATGCATTTCAATCAACGTCAAGCAGGTGGCAAATTTACCCGCCAAGAAGCTGAGGATTTCATCGCCCAACTTGAACAAGAAGCCGA
>WLTJ01000098.1 GCA_009705435.1 Actinomycetota bacterium
CGCCCGTGTATTTTTGACCGAACGACTTTTCTTGCGGCGAAAAACTGGCAAGTGGGGACCGTGGGCCATTAGCCAAGTTGAACTCCATGACTGGCGCATGGTTTTAGAAGCAGGTCATGCGATCGGCGCATTCACCAGTCTTGAATGGCTCAAAGAAATTGATGTTCCGACTTCACACATCATCACTTTGCGTGATCCAGTGATACCTGTGAAACGTCAACTTGCTTTGTTTTCCGGAATCACAAACGCGCATGCTGTACGCATTGATGCCGAGCACGATGCAATCGTGGCCCAAGCGCCTCAAATGGCACAAATGATTATTAACGGCGTGCACTCAATTATTGAACGCTCCGATTCAGCAACCGCATGAAGCACCCACTACGCAACGTCATTCTCTTAGTCAGCGGCAGCGCACTCGTCGTAGCACTCCGCAGTCGACAAGGCAAGAACAAACTTTCGTCGGCGATTAAGCGCGGATCAATGTTGACTCGAAACACGGAACTTGTTCGACTCGGGGCAAAGGTCGGAGCCACTTATGCCTCGGCATCAGCGCGCAAAGTCTTTTCTTCAGCAGAACGACGCGTGGAAATTGATCATCAGACGGAACTCAAAACAGCGGCCCAAGTTTCCGAACGCCTAGGAAACATGAAGGGGGCGCTCATGAAATTGGGTCAAATGGCCAGCTACCTTGATGATGGTTTACCCGCACCGATGCGCGCCGCTCTCTCGCAATTGCAAGCCAGCGCACCACCCATGTCAAGTGATTTGGCCGCCCAAGTCATTGAGCGCGAATTAGGTGGAGATCCTCACAAAATATTTATCGAATGGGATCCAATCCCCATTGCTTCGGCTTCCATTGGCCAAGTACATCGCGCCGTTGTTCTTGACCCGAAGACTGGCAAAGAACGCGCCGTCGCCGTCAAAGTGCAATATCCGGGTGTCGATAAAGCCATTGATGCCGATCTCAAAAATGCTGACCTCTTAGGCGCTCTGCTGCAACAAGGATTCAGTGGTCTTGACCCGAGCGACATGGTGCAAGAGGTCAAAGAACGCATTCGCGAAGAACTGGATTATTCGCGAGAGGCGCACAACCAAACAATTTTCGCCAACTATTACAGAGGGCATCCGTACATTAATGTGCCAGAAGTTTTGCCGACCTTCAGTACCTCACGCGTGCTTACGAGCGAATTAGTCAATGGCATGTCTTTCGCCCAGTTGATGGAGACGGATCAGGAACAAAAAAATCTTGCCGGGGAGTGTTTGTTTAGATTTGTTTTTCGCAGTCTCTATGGAATGCACAAATTCAATGGTGACCCGCATCCTGGTAACTACATCTTCCATGAAGATGGTCGCATCACGTTCCTTGACTTCGGTTTAGTCAAGCACTTCACTGACACAGAGATGAATACGTTCATCTCGATGGTGAAATCTGCAGCCTACGAAAGTGACATTCCTGCTTTTCGTCAAGTACTGGAGAACGCTGGAATGTTGCAACTCAACGCACCCGTTGAAACCGATGAGGTGGGCACGTACTTTGGACGCTTCTATGAGCCCGTACGCCAAGATCAGGAAATCACTTGGACTCCTAGTTACGCAAGTGGAATCGTGCGCCACACATTTGATCGCAGTAGTCCCATCGCTCAATACGCCACTGTTCCCAAACCATTTGTTTTTATTCAACGGATCAACTTGGGTCTATACGCAATCCTTGGAGAGCTTGGCGCGAGCGGCAATTACCGCGCCATATCAAAAGAAATATGGCCATTTGTTGATAGCCAACCCAGTACTGAAATGGGTCGTCGCGAAGCCGATTGGCTGACTCAATCCCGATAGCGTGACAGGAATGTCATCACGTACCTCACGCTCATTACTCGCCCTCGCAGTTATGTCAACGATGTTCATCGCCTCGTGCGGGAGCGACGGTTCATCGAACACATCGGATTCCATACTCGCAAGTGACCCTGCGGACACGGGTGTTGAGCCGAAGGTGTCATTGCCCGATGAGTCCCCGACAGAATTAGTCATCACTGATATCACCGAAGGTACAGGCGAAGGCGCCGTCTCTGGTGACACCGTTTTCGTGTATTACGTCGGTGTTCTGAGTGAAGACGGAACGCGCTTTGATGGCAACTTTGACGCTGAACCATTTGCCGTCACTCTTGGTGCAGGAGCGGTTATTGACGGTTGGGACCAAGGTCTCATTGGCATCAAGACTGGTGGGCGTCGTCAGTTAGACATCCCCTCAGATCTGGCATACGGTCCGACCGGCTCAGGTGAAGCAATCCCGCCAGACACGGCTATTTCTTTCATCGTTGATGCAGTCGCCATTGTTCCTGCCGTAGATCCTGCTGATGAACCCAAGATCACGATTGAGGGCGGTGCCAATATCACCGAGACTGTCAGCGACGATTTGGTTGTTGGTGAAGGTAATGAGGCGATAGTGGACTCAAACGTTCTTGTGAACATCATTGCCTACCGTGCCGACACTGGCGAACTATTGGTCAGCACATGGGGCGATCCAACCCCAGTGGCATTTGCACTTTCCGAAGGCGTTACTCTTCCCGGACTTGCACAAGGCATCGCTGGAATGAAGGTCGGCGGTCGCCGTCAGATTTCCATTCCATTCATTGACGCCTTTGGCCCAGAGGGGAACGAAGAGATGGGTCTGCCACCGTCCGTCGACCTTATTGTGATTGTCGATTTACTGGCAACTTTCTAGAACTCAGCCGTTAGGTGGCGGTGGAGGCGGATTGCCACCGTTGCCACCCATGGGCGGCATGTTTGCTGCAGCATTTCCAGATTGCGTGGTCGATGTCCCCGCAAAACATCCGATGATGTACGGGAATGCATCAGTCGCGTGATAGCGGTATGTTCCATCGGGCCCGATACGTCCGTTGCACTCGTCAAGAACGTTCGTCTTGCCGGTTGAGTTGTAGGTGTACGCCTTCCACGAATACGAAGTGGGATCACCAGTCATGTCGTAACCCGAAACAAACTGCGCAGTCTGGGTGCAATCGATGTCGAGACAACCGACCGAGTTATAAATCGGAAAACCGTCAAGCGCGTATCCAATGATGAACGAACTCGTGAGATTGCAATACACATCTGCGTACAGCGCGTGATTGTGATAGTCGGCGTTGTAGCCAGTGTGTCCGCCACAGGTATCAAGAATCCCGTTGTATATCGGATCACCAAACGCTTCAGTTGCTGGCTGAGGTCCCTCGGTCGGTCCGTAAATCGGCAATCCAGTCGTTGTGAAACCTAAAGTTCCAAGGACGTCAACAATGCTGGTGGTATTTGCTGCCACAGTTGGCTTGAGCGGAACTTTCCAGACCCACGCTTGTTCAGTCAGCGCGTTCGGAGTCAGTGGCTCGAATGTATAACTCGGCATGCCGTTCGAAGTCACCACAAGTTCAGTGTCGGTACATTCGACGACAACATCAGGCATTGCATATTCTTCGCCAGCACCAATTGATCCAGACAAATCTGGGAATACTGAACTTGGGCACTCACCAAGTGCTGGCAAAGCGCTGTCGGCTGGAACGTCGGGCATTGGAGCCTCGGTGGACGCAACCTCTGCGGTCGTCGTCGTTTGTTCGTCAGTGTTAGCAACCGAAGTCAGTGTGGGATTATCCGCATCTGATGATGAACTACACGCGATCAGAGTGAACGCAACTGCAGCCAAGGCGAGATTCCGAGAAATTTTCATCCCATTAGTCTGACAACCCTGCAATGAATAATTGTTCCTTTGAAGGTAAGAATTCAGTGGGAATTAATCGGACCCACCGTTCCACCATGCCTCCAGAACATCGGGGAGTTCTCCCATGCCGCGCTCAGACATCGCCATCACTTCTTCGGGCTTCTCACTGGTGCGCATCACCGTGACGATCATTGCCTCACCAATCGCCACGCAGATTCGCACCCGTTGGCGTTTTGGATGTTCGCTTGGACGACAGTCAGGTTCTTGATCATTGCCCATTTCGTTCTCAAACGGTGCAGCCCAACCAGTGACGACGAGGCATGCTGCGTGGCACTTCAGGGGCCGAACAGTCTCCATTAAAAGTTCGTAGGGGTTTTCATTTTCCCCCAATAGCGAAGGTACACAGTTTTTGTTGAGGCCATACAGGCGAGCCTTGTCAAGCTTGAACGGGCTGACTAATTCGGCATGGACCAAAAGGTCGATCTCTTCGGCGATGTGCAGGACATCGTCGTAGGAACAAATGAGGTGTGGTGAGGATGGCATGCACCAAGGTGAGCCGCGGAATCACTCCAACGGCGAAGAATCTATAAGAGTCGTTGAAGGCTCCTTGCTGCTCGAACAACTACTGCGCCGTGGCGTTCTCCTGGCCTGCGGGTCAGTCGCTCAATCGGGCCACTCACGCTGATTGCAGCAATGATGTTTCCCTGCGCGTTGAGTACCGGTGCACTCACCGAGGCCACGCCAGCCTCACGTTCGCCGACCGATTGAATCCATCCGTGTTTGTCAGTCCGCTCGCCGGATAAGACATGACCTGCCGAACCAGCGTTAAGGGGTAGCAGCGAACCTTCAGGCACGATCCACCGCAAACCATGCGGAGATTCAAGAGACACTAGACATCGTCGTGCATCACCTTCTTGGACATACAACTGGACCGATTCACCAGTTTTTGTCCGCAAGGAATCTAAAACTGGTCTCGCTAATTCAATAAGCGGCAACACTGCCGAGGCCGCGCGTCCGAGACTGACCAGTCCCCAACCGAGGGCAAAATGCCCCTCATCATCACGACGAATCAGACCATGATCCTCAAGCGCAGTGGCCAAGCGATGAGCAGTGGCGCGCGGTAGCGCTGTGGCTTGCTGAAGTTCAAGCAAAGAAGAGGGACCATTCGTTTCAAGCGCGCGTAAGACGGCGACAACCTTGTCAACAACTCCGACTCCCGATATGCTGTCCATACAGCGAGACTACAATCTCACATAGTGAGAAACAACGATATGAGGAAATGATGAGTAACCCCACAACCTTGGCTCAAAAAGTTTGGGATAGCCATGTCGTTCATGCAGCGATTGATGAACCCGATTTGTTGTACATCGACTTGCACCTCGTGCACGAAGTCACGAGTCCCCAAGCTTTTGAAGGACTACGTATCAGCGGTCGCAAAATTCGTCGCCCTGATCTAACCGTGGCCACTGAAGATCACAACGTTCCGACTGCCGACATCCATCTACCGATTGCGGACCCGATTTCTGCGCGTCAAGTTGAAGTGATGCGAGAGAACGCAAAAGAGTTCGGCGTCGAACTGTTCTCTATGGGCAACCCACTACAAGGCATCGTGCATGTCATTGGGCCCGAGCAGGGGCGCACCCTGCCTGGCATGACCATCGTCTGCGGCGACAGTCATACAGCAACTCACGGAGCATTTGGTTCGCTTGCTTTCGGCATTGGCACCAGCGAAGTTGAACATGTGCTGGCGACTCAGACTCTCCCGCAAAGTCGCCCGAAATGGATGAGCGTTGAAGTCAATGGCGCCCTACCCGCTGGGGTGACTGCCAAAGACATGATCTTGGCAATCATCGGCACGATCGGAACCGCCGGTGGCATCGGCTACGTCATTGAGTTTCGCGGTTCGGCAATTCGCGCGCTGTCCATGGAAGGTCGCATGACCGTATGCAACATGACCATTGAGGCAGGCGCCAAGGCTGGACTGATTGCCCCCGACGAGATCACTTTTGCATATCTCAAAGGTCGCGCTCACGCACCCAAAGATGCAGAGTGGGATAAAGCTGTCGCCAATTGGAAAACTTTGCGTACCGACGAAGGTGCCAAGTTTGACAAAGAGGTCGTCATCGACGCTAGCACTTTGCTTCCTCATGTGACTTGGGGAACTAACCCAGCACAGGTTGCCAGTATTGACTCGCCTATCCCATCCCCCGATGACTTCGCTGATCCGACAACGCGCGAAACCGTTGCCCGTGCACTTGAATACATGGGACTGACACCGGGAACATTGTTGCGCAATGTCAAGGTGGACACCGTCTTCATTGGTTCGTGCACCAATAGTCGCATCGAAGACCTGCGCGCTGCAGCGTCTGTGATGAAGGGTCGCACCGTCACGGCGCCTCGAGTGATGGTTGTGCCTGGAAGTCACTCGGTGAAAGCGCAAGCAGAGGCCGAGGGCTTGCACGAGATCTTCCGTGCCGCTGGAGCCGATTGGCGCGAGCCAGGTTGCTCAATGTGTTTGGCAATGAACCCCGACAAACTCACGCAAGGTGAGCGTTCGGCGAGTACCAGTAATCGCAACTTTGAAGGTCGCCAAGGCCGTGGTGGACGCACCCACTTGGTATCTCCAGAAGTTGCGGCCGCAACTGCCGTTGCAGGTACTTTCGCAACCCCATC
>WLTJ01000099.1 GCA_009705435.1 Actinomycetota bacterium
CCGAAGTCATCGGCGCGAGCAGTGACAAAGTCATCGCCCACGGTTTTATGACGTACAACGTCTCACCCCAAAGAGTCAGAGATTCCTAAAACCTTGAGCGCATTGAGGCGCAGGAATTTCGGCCACACCTCAGCCTTGAACGGTACCTGTGGCATATCGCCCATAATGCGCTCATAGGTTAAACCCATCGGCCAATAGCCGGCATAAATCACTCGATCTGACCCTCGCGAATTGGCGTAATCAATGATTCGCGGATCGTAGTGCTGCGGCGCAAAAGCACTCGTTGAATAATAAAGGTTGGGCCACTTGAGCATTAGTTTCACGGCTAACTCGGTCCAAGGCTGGCAACCATGGCGGGTCACAATCTTCAGTTCTGGAAAGTCATAACAGACAATGTCTAAGAGTTCAACATGCTGGCACATGCTCGGCACACGAGGACCAGGAATGCCAGCACAAATGAAAATCGGGATACCTAACTCGGCACAGACCGAGTAAATCGGATACCAGCGAGCGTGATCAATGGGAACCTGTGGCGTGCATCCCGCTGGAAAAGTACCAACTGCCTTGAGCCCGAATTCTTCATACAATCGGCGAATTTTTCGCACCTCATCCACGCCATTATTGGCATCAGCACTGCATGAGGGAATGAACCGTTCCGGGAACTGTGACATTGCACGGATTCCAGGTTCACCTTCAATGCCAATCATTGAGCGTTCAATACCGAAGTGGTCCATGGTGTTGATTGCTACTTCCACCGGATCAATATCCTCAGTCAGGGCACCAGGCACATTGTGCTTAAAGAGGTACTCAACGGGAAACATCGTGTCTTTACTCTCTTGATCACGAATGTTCCCACGAAAAAATTCATACAAACGGCGAGGGTCTGGGTCAGGAAACCCCATCATCGTCTCAATAATGCCGAGGCCTTGGAAGCCAACGACCGGCATAGTCGATTCAAACGATGTCATCTCACAGACCTAAAAATTCGACGACATTGTGGTGCATGATTTTTCTGATGTCAGCATCATTGAAGCCATGTAAATCATGGATGAACGCCGTTGGTACCTCAAGTCCCTCAGCATGTGGGAAATCGCTACCAAACATCAACTTCTCCACTCCGATTGTCTCAGCCAATAACACGATGTCATCCTCGTAGAAGGGTGCCACCCACACATGCTCACAAAAATCTTCAACAGGATCTTTGCCAAACATGAAAGGCTGCTGGGAGTAGGCCTTCTTTAGTTTCTTGATCAGATTGGGTACCCACTCCGCTCCAGCCTCAATCGATGACACACGTAGTTTTGGATGCCGTGTAAACACACCGTGACTAACCAATATGGCAAACATGTCAAAGGGGGCGCGATCACTGGTCATGACCCGCATCGGTGAACTTTTGAAAGCTTCAAATTCGCCGCCAGGCTCCCAGTCGTCAATGTACTTTCCGTATCCAGCATCACCCGAGTGAAAAGCAACCGAGACATTGGCTTCGGCTAATCGAGCCCAAAAAGGATCAAAGATTTTGTCGCCTGGTGAACGGGTTCCACCTGCCGGATTAATCGCAGGGGAGGTGCGCATAACGATGACTTTGACGCCGTTAGCGATCGCCCAATCAGCTTCTTTCACTGCCCATTCTGGGTCCGCCAAGGTGAAGTACGGAGCTGCGTAAATTCTATTTTGGTAAGCGAATCCCCAGTCTTCAAGTAGCCAACGATTGAACGCCGAAAAGGCTGCGCATAAAGCTGGAACATCGAAACGCAAGGACTCCTCCATGCCCACAGCCAAGGTTGGAAAGAACATTGCCCCTTCAAGACCTTGTTGAGTCATAAGGGCGATACGTGCATCGCGATCACGGTATGCGGGGCTGATGGGATCAAGCTCTCCAAACATCGCGCGCATATCACCACCGGCGACCTTGCCACGAAAATATGCGTCAAGAGCACCAGGCTTCGAAACAGGATTGAAGGTGGGGTTAGGAATAAAGCGATTGATGCGCCCGCCGACAAGAAGTCGCTTGCGACCATCAATCTCTGCCCACTGCATACAGCGTTTGGCCATTGAAGGTTCAATGTGACGCGTGAAGGCGTCCTCTGCCTCGTAATAGTGATTATCGGCGTCAAAAGCCGCAAATCCTATTTCTACTTTTGCGTCGCTGGTAGTCGTAGTGGTGACCGTCATTTGTTTTCTCCAGTGATGAGTGACCATATTTTCTGACCCTTCGTCAGAAACCCCTGTGAGCCTATATCGGGGACCGTCAACACAGGTACTCTCAGAGTATGTGTGGACGTTTCACATCAATCACAAGCCCTGCTGAGGTTGCCTCTTTTTTCTCCGCTGAGGAACCTAATCCGAATCTTTTTGGCAACTTTGCTCCGAACTACAACGTGGCCCCGACGACACGCATCATGGCAATCGCCAACGATCAATTGGGGACGCGCAGAGTCGGCTTATTTCAATGGGGACTCATCCCGTCCTGGGCCAAGGTGCTTCCCACATCTCAGCCTCTGATCAATGCCAGATCTGAAACCGCGCATGAGAAACCGTCATTTCGAGAGTCTCTGCCACACAGACGTTGCCTGATTGCAGTTGACGGCTTCTTCGAGTGGCGCACCGTCGGTCTCGCGGAGACAAAGCCACCTGTTACCAAACAACCCGTATACGTCACCCGCCGTGACGGGCACCTTCTTGCACTTGCTGGGCTGTGGGCAACGTGGCGCGATACGAGTGACCCGTCTCCATCACCGTGGCTTCACTCATGTTGCATCTTGACGACGTCTGCCAATGCCACGATGTCTCCAATTCATGATCGCATGCCAGTGATTTTAGAATCTCGAGATTGGTCTGCTTGGCTGAACACTGGCAGTACGTCTCAGCCCGCAACGTCCATGGCAGAGATTGTCAAACTGATGAAGCCAGCAGATGCATCAATATTAAGCGCCACGCCCATTGGCACGGCCGTGAACTCAATACGTAATAACTCGGCTGATCTTTTACTCCCAGTTATCTAAATCAACAGACCTCAGAGCGACCAGCATGTCGCAAGGCTGAGCGAATGGCGTTAGCAGCGGCATCCAACGAGTTTCGATCGATTGTTGTCGCAGCATTAGCGAAGGACAATTGCGACATGCTCTGCGTGGGTATGACATGGATATGCGTGTGTGGCACCTCGTAACCAGCGATGATCACTCCGACCCGCTCACATCCAAAGGCCTCCTTTAACGCCACACCAATCACTCGGGTGACCTCAAAAAGATGAGCGATCAAATCTGAGTCTGCGTCCACCCAATGATCCACCTCTTCAATGGGCACCACGAGACAGTGTCCATGAGCCATGGGATTAATGGAAAGGAAAACAACGCAGTGCTCATCTCTCCAAACAAATGTGCCAGGAATCTGGCCATCGATAATTCGTGTAAAAATTGTTGGCATTACACCCAACCTCCCGAGGCTGGAAACACATCTCCGACGCAATAGGAAGACTCTGGACCTGCCAAGAACCTCACCACTTGTGAGAGTTCTTCGGCGGATGCCAAACGCCCAATGGGTGTCTGCATACGTATCCCAGCGAGAGCGAGATCGTCCATTGAGTCCAGCATTGGGGTGTCCACAAAGCCTGGGCAAACAGCATTGATTCGAACGCCGAACGGAGCTACTTCTTGTGCCGTGGACTTAGTAAAAGCAATGATCGCGGCCTTGGCTGCGCAGTAGTGGGGGATTCCGGCAGAGGGGCGTAATCCCATGATGGATGAAATGTTGACAATTGATCCATGACGTTGCGGCGTCATATGCCGAAGAGCGGCCCGAGTCCCATAGAAGGTTCCGTACAGATGGATTTTGATCATTCGATCCCATTCGTCATCACTCAGATCGACAGTGGAATCCGTCGGTGTGAGTTCGTCGTATCGTCCCTCGATGCGCTTGATCTGATTCGCCATGCTGATTTCCCGCTTGTGAGCATCACCAGTGGGTGCAATACCTGCATTGTTGATCAGCACATCGAGGCGTCCATAGTGCTCTGCGATGCGATCAATAGCGGCGTTAAATGCCGCAGAATCTGTGACATCAAAAATCGCTGCTTCGCCACCTACCTCGGAGGCGACCTGACCTGCTGCCACCTCATTGACATCATTAATCACCAGACGCGCCCCATCAGACGAGAGCCGACGGGCAAAAGATGCTCCCATCCCCGAACCCCCACCAGTGACAACAACGACCTGACCATCCAAAGTTCCTGAGTTCATAAGACGACACTAGAGCACGCGGTAAGGTGCTGATTATGGTTGAGCAGTCATCAAATGAGCCCCCAGCACTCATCACTCAAAGCGGTGTTGCCCCAGGTCGGCGCAAGTGGGGTGTGTGGACATGGCCCAATCTCATTACCTTGATCCGACTGGCCTGCCTGCCAATATTTTTGTGGTTATTGCTTGGACGCGATGATCGTGCCAGCGCCGGTTGGCTCCTGCTGGGGCTCGGGGGAACCGATTGGGTGGACGGTTGGGTCGCCCGGAGATTTAATCAAGTCAGCGAATTCGGGAAAATGTTTGATCCCACGGCCGACCGCCTGTTGTTCATCGTCGGATTGACGGCAATCATGATTGACGGTTCGGCACCACGATGGTTTTGCATTCTGGTTCTCATCCGAGAGGTTCTCTTTGGCGGGACAATCGCAATTTTGACGCTTTTTTTCTCCATGGAAAGATTCGATGTCACCTATTTGGGCAAGTGGGCAACATTTCTATTAATGGGAGTCTTCCCAGCCTTTGTTCTCGGCGAGAGCGACATTGGCATCCACTTATTCTTTACTATCTCGGCATGGATTGCAGGACCGATTGGGCTCATCCTGAGTTACTACACCGCTATTGTTTATCTCCCAACAATCCGTTCCAGTCTGGCTCGAGGGCGGGCTTAGCTTTTACCCGGGGATCTCAGGCTTGCTTTCTTACTGGCAAGGTGAGGAGCACTAGATTGAAGCCATGAGCACTTCCGATCTTCTTTTCTCGACTGACCACGAGTGGGTGCTGATCACAGGATTGATCGCCCGGATCGGCATCACAGATTTCGCACAAGATGCTCTTGGTGATGTTGTCTTCGTCCAACCAGCCACTCTCGGACAAAAACTTGGTGCAGGTGATTCCTTCAGCGAAGTGGAGAGCACGAAATCTGTGTCTGACATCTATGCGCCCCTTGGCGGGGTAGTGGTGGCCGTGAACGAAGCCTTGGATGCAGATCCAGGCCTAGTGAACTCAGATCCCTACGGCCAAGGTTGGATCTGCGAACTGGAAATTACACCTGACGCAGACACTTCTCATCTCATGACTGGCGATGCCTATGCGATTTTTGTGGCAGGCTAATGGGCATGTCAGTCTTTTGTCAGAAATGTGGACATCGCAATATTGGTGATGCATTCTTTTGTAGCTCATGTGGGGGAGCACTCGAAGTAGACGGCGACAAAACTGTGGTGATTGCTAAAGTTGATGCACTGCAGGATGCACTCGGACCTCAAGATAATGCTTCAGTTGACCTTCAGAGTTTGCCGCAACATTTCGGAACCCTGATGGTGCGCTCAGGACCGCAGGCTGGTCAGCGATTTGTTTTGGATGCTTCATTAACGAAACTTGGGCGACATCCTGACAGCGAGATTTCTCTCGATGATATTTCAGTCTCTCGTCGCCATGCTGAGATTGAACGACAGTCAACCGAGTATGTATTGCGTGATGTTGGATCAATGAATGGCACCTATGTCAATCAGAAGCGCGTTGATGGCGTCGTCTTGCAACAAGGTGATGAGATTCTCGTTGGTCGTTTTCGTTTGATTTTTCTTGGACCTGTTGAATAGCCGTGGCGACCCATCCCGTCAATGAGCGCTCTTACCTTTCAATAGGTGAAGTGCTCGGCTTGCTGTTGGAAGACTTTCCCGACGTATCCATTTCCAAGATTCGCTTTCTCGAGAGCCAAGGTTTGATTGTCCCAGAAAGGACGGCATCTGGTTATCGAAAATTTTATGATGAGGATGTTGAGCGTTTGCGCTTCATCTTGGGTGAACAAAAAGATCACTTTCTGCCCTTACGAATCATCAAAGATCGCCTTGACACTCCACCTGCTGGCAGTATCCGACCGAACAAAAATGAGCGTCCGCAACCACGAGGACTGAAGAACGTCGGCAACGCGCAAGAGGTAGTTGAGCAAGATACGTCTGAGGTCTCCGGAGATGCGAGTAACCACGATGTCGCCAAACACCCTGCCGCACGAGTGGCCAAAGTGACTCCGCCACAAACGGCGCGCAAGTCCGCACGACCTGCACTGCCTGATCCATCTGATGCCGTAGGTCGTCCGGCAACTTAC